>NZ_JBHWGD010000203.1:0-5197 GCF_042733235.1 Kitasatospora sp. NPDC059722 | reverse complement strand
GTCCTCGACACCGCGCCGACCACCCTGGTCGCCGACGTCGACCCGGAGCGCTTCGTCCGCGCCTTCACCGCCGTCCGCCCGAGCCGGCTGCTCGCCGAACTCCCCGGCTACGCCGACGTGCAGGGCCCTGGCGGCTCCGGCGAGGACAACGGGAACGGCCGCGAGCTGCGCGCCGAACTGGCCGCGCTCAGCCCGGCCCGCCGCTCCGCCGCCCTCCTCGGGCTGGTGCGCGGACGCGCGGCCGAGGTGCTCGGACTGCCCGGCATCGAGGCCGTCGGCCCCGAGAAGGCCTTCCGCGACCTCGGGTTCGACTCGCTCGGCGCGATCGAGCTGCGCAACCGGCTCGGCGCCGCGACCGGCCTCGACCTGTCCCCGACGCTGGTCTTCGACCACCCGAGCCCGACCGAGCTCGCCGCGCACCTGCTCGGCCTGCTGGCCGGTGACGGGGACGCCGTGGAGCCGGGGGACCCCGAGCGAGACCGCCTGCGGGCGCTCGTCGAGTCCGTCCCGCTGGACCGCCTGCGGCGCAGCGGCGTCCTGGACGCGCTGCTGAGGCTCGCCGACGGCGCGCCCGCCCAGGACGCCCAGGAGGCCGAGGAGGCCGACGCCATCGACGCCATGGACCTCGACGACCTGGTGCAGGCCGCCCTGCGCAACGACCCCGACCACGCCCAGGACTGACGGAGAGCACCCATGACCACGCCCCACGACAAGGTAGTCGCCGCTCTCCGGTCCTCGATGAAGGAGACCGAACGGCTGCGCAAGCAGAACCGGCAGCTCCTGGACGCGGCCGCCGAGCCCGTCGCCGTCATCGGCATGGGCTGCCGCTACCCCGGCGGCGTCGCCTCGCCCGAGGACCTCTGGGACCTCGTGGCGGGCGGCACCGACGCCACCGGCGGCTATCCGGAGGACCGCGGCTGGGACCTCGGCGCGCTGGCGGACGCCGGCGTCGACGAGCGCGGCACCCGCGTCTCACGGCGCGGCGGCTTCCTCGACTCGGTGTCCGGCTTCGACGCCGACTTCTTCGGCATCTCGCCGCGCGAGGCCGTCTCCACTGACCCCCAGCAGCGCCTGCTGCTGGAGACCTCGTGGGAGGCGTTCGAGCGGGCCGGCCTCGACCCGGCGGGCCTGCGCGGCAGCCGCACCGGCGTCTTCCTCGGCACCAACGGCCAGGACTACGCGTACCTGCTGGTGCGCTCCCTGGCCGACGCCACCGGCGACATCGGCACCGGCATCGCCGCCTCGGCGCTCTCCGGCCGGCTCTCCTACACCCTCGGCCTGGAGGGCCCGGCGGTGACGGTCGACACCGCCTGCTCGTCGTCCCTCGTCGCGATGCACCTGGCCGCGCAGGCCCTGCGCAGCGGCGAGTGCACACTGGCCCTGGCCGGCGGCGTGACGGTGATGTCCACCCCGGCGACGTTCGTCGAGTTCTCCCGGCAGCGCGGCCTCGCCGCCGACGGCCGCAGCAAGGCCTTCGCCGAGGCGGCGGACGGCGTGGGCTGGGGCGAGGGCATCGGCATGGTGGTGCTGGAGCGCCTGTCGGACGCCCGCCGCAACGGGCACCGCGTCCTCGCGGTGCTGCGGGGGAGCGCCGTCAACCAGGACGGTGCGTCCAACGGCCTCACCGCTCCCAACGGTCCGTCGCAGCAGCGCGTGATCCGGCAGGCGCTGGCCGGCGCCGGGCTGACGTTCGGTGACGTGGACGCCGTCGAGGCGCACGGCACGGGTACGACACTCGGTGACCCGATCGAGGCCCAGGCGCTCCTGGCCACCTACGGTCAGGACCGCGAAGTCCCGCTGCTGCTCGGCTCGATCAAGTCGAACATCGGCCACTCCCAGGCCGCGGCCGGTGTCGCCGGCGTGATCAAGATGGTGCTCGCGATGCAGAACGGTGTGCTGCCGCGCACGCTGCACGTGGACGCGCCCTCCTCGCACGTGGACTGGACGGCCGGCGCCGTCGAGCTTCTCACCGAGCGCACCGACTGGCCGGCCACCGGCCACCCGCGCCGGGCGGGCGTGTCGTCCTTCGGGATCAGCGGCACCAACGCCCACGTGATCCTGGAACTGCCCGAGTCGGCGGAGCCGGACAAGGGGGCCGCACCCGGTCTCGTGCCGTGGGTGGTGTCCGCCAAGTCGGAGGCGGCGCTGGACGCACAGCTCGCGCGGCTCACGGACGCCGAGGAACTTCCCTCCGCGGACGTGGCGTTCACGCTGGCCGGGCGGTCGGCGCTGCCGCACCGCACGGTGCTCGTCGACGGCGTGGAGGTGGCCCGAGGGGCCGCGGGCGACGGCAAGAGCGCGTTCCTGTTCTCCGGACAGGGCTCGCAACGGCTGGGCATGGGGCGGGAGTTGTACGAGCGCTTCCCGGTGTTCGCCCGGGCCTTCGACGACGTGTGCGAGGCGCTGGATCCGGCCTTGCGCGAGGTGGTGTGGGGGTCGGATGCGGAGCTGCTGAACCGGACGGAGTACGCCCAGGCCGGGCTGTTCGCCGTCGAGGTGGCGCTCTATCGTCTCGTCGAATCCCTTGGCCTGCGTGCGGAGTTCTTGGCCGGGCACTCGATCGGTGAGGTGGCTGCAGCGCACGTGGCCGGGGTGTTCAGCCTGGCCGACGCCTGCGCTCTGGTCACCGCACGCGGCCGTCTGATGCAGGCGCTGCCGGCCGGTGGCGCGATGCTCGCCGTACAGGCGACGGAGGACGAAGTCCTGCCACTGCTGGGCGACGTGGTGTCGATCGCCGCCGTCAACGGCCCGCGCTCGATAGTCGTCTCGGGAGCGGAGGACGCCGTCGCGGCAATCGAGGAGCACTTCGCCGACCGCCGGACCACGCGCCTGCGCGTGTCCCACGCCTTCCACTCCCCGTTGATGGACCCGATGCTGGAGGACTTCCGCGAAGTCCTCAACGGGCTGACGTACAACGCTCCTTCGATCCCGGTCGTGTCCAACCTGACCGGCGGACTGGCCGAAGGCCTCCAGGAGCCCGAGTACTGGGTGCGCCACGTCCGTGAGGCCGTCCGCTTCGCCGACGGCATCCGGACCCTCCACGGGGCCGGCGTCACCCGCTACCTCGAACTCGGCCCCGCCGCCGTCCTCACCGCCCTCACGGCGGGCGCGCTGCCCGAGGACGCCGACACTATGGCCACCCCCGCGCTCCGCAAGGACCGCCCCGAGGAGGCGAACCTCGTCCAGGCCCTCGCGAGCCTGCACGTCCACGGCGCGAAGGTCGAGTGGCGCGCGCTGCTCGCCGGAGCCGGCCGCCACCTCGCCGAGCTCCCGACCTACCCGTTCGAGCACCGCGACTACTGGCCGAGCGGCCTGCCCGCCGGCCGCGGCGCCGAGTCCGCCGGGCTCAGGAACGCCGAACACCCGTTGCTCACCGGCTCGCTGGAGCTGGCGGACAGCGACGGCCTCCTGTTCACCGGTCGCCTGTCGGCGCGCTCCCACCCGTGGGCGGCGGACCACGTCGTCATGGGCTCGGTCCTGGTGCCGGGCACGGCCCTGGTCGAGCTGGCCGTGCGCGCCGGTGACGAGGTCGGCTGCGACGTCGTCGAGGACCTGACGCTCGCCGCGCCGCTGGTCCTCCCGGGGACGGGAGCCGTTCAGCTCCAGGTGGCCGTCGGCGCGCCCGACGACGCGGGCCGCCGGTCCGTGAGCGTGCACTCGCGGCCCGGCTCGGGCGGCCTGCACCCGTGGACCCTGCACGCCAGCGGCGTGCTCGGGACAGGCGCGGCACCGGCGGCGTTCGACGCCTCGGTGTGGCCGCCGGCCGACGCCGAGCAGGTCGACCTGACCGGCCTCTACGACGGCCTGGCGGAGGCCGGGTTCGGGTACGGCCCCGCGTTCCAGGGCCTCCGGACGGTCTGGCGCCGGGGCGACGAGCTCTTCGCGGACGTCGCCCTGCCCGAGGGCGTCGAGGGCGGTGCCTACGGCCTGCACCCGGCCCTCTTCGACGCCTGCCTGCACACGCTCGCCGTGGGCGCCGGTCGTGGGGAGAGCGGTGCCGGGCAAGGCGGCGCCGGGGTGCCGTTCGCGTGGGAGGACGTCGCGCTGCACGCCTCCGGGGCGTCCGCACTCCGCGTCCGGCTGACGCCGTCGGCGTCCGGTGGGCTGGCGCTCGCCGCGGCCGACACGGAAGGCCGCCCGGTGGCGTCGGTCGGCTCGCTCACCGTCCGGCCGATCGCCGCCGAACAGCTCGGCGCGGCGGCCCGCCCGGCGGGCCACGACGCGCTGTTCCGCCTCGACTGGGTGCCGGTGCAGATGCCCGCCGACGCGGACGTGGCGTTCGTAGCCGTCGAGCCGACCGCGCAGGCGCTGACCGAACTCGCCGCGACGTCCGACGTGCCGCCGGTGGTCCTGGCCGAACTCCCCTCCGGCGGAGCCGAGTCGGTGCACCTCACGGTGACCGCCGTCCTGGAGCTGGTCCAGACGTGGCTCGCGCAGGACGCGTTCGCCGCCTCGCGGCTGGTGTTCGTCACGCGGGGCGCGGTGTCCGGCACCGACCTCGCCGGTGCGGCGGCCTGGGGCCTCGTCCGCTCGGCGGCCTCGGAGGAGCCCGGCCGGTTCGGCCTGCTCGACCTGGCCACCGCCGAGACGCGGCTCCTGCCCGCCGCCCTCGCCGTCGACGAACCGCAACTCCTGCTGCGCGACGGCGAGTTGTCCGCCGCCCGCCTCGCACGGGCGGAGCTCGCGGCCGAGGCCCCGAGCTGGCCCACCGAGGGCGCGGTGCTGATCACCGGTGGCACCGGCGGCCTGGGCCGCCTGGTGGCCCGGCACCTGGTCGCCGAGCACGGCGTGCGCAGCCTGCTCCTCGTCAGCCGCAGCGGCGCCGCCGCCGACGGCGTCGCCGAACTGGTCGCCGAACTGGCCGACCTCGGCGCCGAGACGGCCGTCGAGGCCTGCGACGTCGCCGACGGGCCCGCCGTCACCGGCCTGTTCGCCCGCCACGACGTCCGCGCGGTGGTGCACACCGCCGGCGTCCTGGACGACGGGACGATCGGCTCGCTCACGCCCGAGCGCATCGGCGCCGTCCTGCGCCCGAAGGCGGACGCCGCGTGGAACCTCCACCGGGCCGCCGAGGGCGTCGAGGCCTTCGTCCTGTTCTCCTCGGCGGCGGGAACGCTCGGCAACCCCGGCCAGGGCAACTACGCGGCCGCCAACGCGTTCCTGGACGCACTCGCCCGCCACCGCCACTCCCTCGGCC
>NZ_JBHWGD010000202.1:0-5284 GCF_042733235.1 Kitasatospora sp. NPDC059722 | reverse complement strand
CGGCGCGCCCCGGGCCCGGGGGTGCCGGGGGCGGGGGGGCGGGGGGGGGGGCCGGCCCGGCGGGGGGGGGGCCCCCCCCCCGTCGCCGCCCCGCCCACCTCCCCACCCAAGCAGGCCACGACAGAAGGGCACGACACACACGATGGCAACACCGACGACCAGGGCCTCCGGCGACGGCAGCGGCCTGACCGAGATGTCCTGGGACCCGATTACCCGGATCGTGGGCAGCCTGGGTATCCACACGAAGATCGACTTCAAGCAGAAGAGGGTCGCGGAGTGCTACAGCACCTCGTCCGTCTTCCGCGGCTACAGCGTCTTCATGCGCGGCAAGGACCCCCGCGACGCGCACTTCATCACCAGCCGGATCTGCGGGATCTGCGGCGACAACCACGCCACCTGTTCGGTCTACACGCAGAACATGGCCTACGGCGTGAAGCCCCCGCACCTGGGCGAGTGGATCATCAACCTCGGCGAGGCCGCCGAGTACATGTTCGACCACAACATCTTCCAGGAGAACCTGGTCGGGGTCGACTACTGCGAGAAGATGGTCAAGGAGACCAACCCGGGCGTCCTGGAGCTGGCCGAGCGCACCGAGGCCCCGCACGCCCGCGACCACGGCTACAAGACGATCGCCGACATCATGCGCTCGCTCAACCCGATCGAGGGCGAGTTCTACCGCGAGGCGCTGCAGGTCAGCCGCTACACCCGGGAGATGTTCTGCCTCATGGAGGGCCGCCACGTGCACCCCTCCACGCTCTACCCGGGCGGCGTCGGCACCGTCGCGACGGTGCAGCTGTTCACCGACTACCTGACCCGGCTGATGCGCTACGTCGAGTTCATGAAGAAGGTCGTGCCGCTGCACGACGACCTCTTCGACTTCTTCTACCAGGCGCTGCCCGGCTACGAGGAGGTCGGCCGCCGCCGCGTCCTGCTCGGCTGCTGGGGCAGCCTCAACGACCCGGACCACTGCGACTTCACGTACCGCAACATGACGGACTGGGGCCGGCGGATGTTCGTCACCCCCGGCGTCGTCGTGGACGGCAAGCTCGTCACCAACGACCTCACCCAGATCAACCTCGGCATCCGCATCCTGCTCGGCAGCTCCTACTACGAGGACTGGCAGGGCAAGGAGCTGTTCGTCACCCACGACCCGCTCGGCAACCCGGTCGACCCGCGCCACCCGTGGAACCAGCACACCATCCCGCAGCCGCAGAAGCGGAACTTCGACGACAAGTACAGCTGGGTGATGTCCCCGCGCTGGTTCGACGGCAAGGACCACCTCGCCCTCGACACCGGCGGCGGCCCGATCGCCCGCCTGTGGTCCACCGCGCTGTCCGGTCTCGTCGACATCGGCTACATCAAGGCCACCGGACACAGCGTCAAGATCAACCTGCCCCGCTCGATGACCAAGCCCGAGGTCACCTTCGAGTGGAAGATCCCGCAGTGGAGCAACGCCATCGAGCGCAACCGCGCCCGCACCTACTTCCAGGCGTACGCGGCCGCCGCCGCCCTGCACTTCGCCGAGAAGGCGCTCGACGAGGTCCGCGCCGGGCGCAGCCAGACCTGGGAGCGCTTCGAGGTGCCGGACGAGTCGATCGGCTGCGGCTTCACCGAGGCCGTGCGCGGCGTGCTCTCGCACCACATGGTCATCCGCGACGGCAAGATCGCCAACTACCACCCGTACCCGCCGACCCCGTGGAACGCGAGCGTGCGCGACAGCTACGGCACGCCCGGCCCGTATGAGGACGCGGTGCAGAACACGCCGATCTTCGAGGAGAACTCCCCGGAGAACTTCAAGGGCATCGACATCATGCGCGCCGTGCGCAGCTTCGACCCCTGCCTGCCCTGCGGCGTGCACATGTACGTCGGCGGCGGGCGCACCGTGCAGACCATGCACGTGCCCACCGGCCTGAGCGGGCTCACCGCATGACGGCCGAGCAGACCGGGCTGCGGATCCAGGAGGCCCTGGACGCCCTGGCCGGCAGCGGCGCCGAGGAGGCGGGCGAGCAACTCGTGCGCGACCTCATGGAGTTCTACGGCGAGGGCCTGGCCAGGCTGGTGCCGGCGCTCGCCCCGCCCGCCCTGGAGCGGATGCTGGACGACCCCGCCGTCGCGGGGCTGCTGCTCCTGCACGACCTGCACCCCGAGGACGTGACCGCCCGGATCGACCGGGCGCTCGCGGCCCTGCCCGAGCGGGTCGAGGTGCTCGGCTTCGAACCGGCCACCGGCGCCCTGCGGCTGCGCCGGACGGCCTCCGGCTGCGGCTGCTCCGACCAGGACGTCGAGGCCGTCCTCGCCTGCCACGCCCCCGAGGTGACGGCCGTCGAGCTGGAGCGCGCCCCGCAGCTGCTCCAGATCGGCACCCGCCCGCAGCAGCCCGCGGAGGCGCGATGAACACCCGGAGGGTCTCCCGGGACGGGACCGCCCTGCTGCGCCGGCGGCGCGAGCCGGCGCCGCCGCGCCCCGAGCAGTGCGGCTTCTGCGGCCGCGACCTGCCGCCCGGCCACCGTCACCTGGTGGACGTCGAGGAGCGCGCCCTGGCCTGCACCTGCACCGCGTGCGGCCTGCTGTTCCAGCAGCCCGGCGCGGCCGGCGGGCGCTTTCGCACCGTGCCCGACCGCTACCTCGCCGACCCGGACGGCGCCGTCGACGAGCGGCTGTGGTCGGTGCTCGGGATCCCCGTCGGGACCGCGTTCCTGTTCCGCAACGCCGTGCTCGACCAGCTCCTCGCCTTCTACCCCGGCCCGGCCGGCGCCACCGAGAGCGAGCTGGACGAGGACGCCTGGGAGCGCGTCCTCGGCGGGAGCCGACTGGCCGCCGCCCTCGAACCCGACGTCGAGGCGCTGCTGCTGCGCCGCACCGACGGCCGCGTCGAGTGCTACCTGGTGCCGATCGACGTCTGCTACGAGCTGGTCGGCCGGCTGCGGCTGTGCTGGCACGGCTTCGACGGCGGCGCCGAGGCGCGGGCCGAACTCGACGCGTTCTTCGGCCGGCTCGCCGACCGGGCCCGCCCGCTGCCCGCGGAGGTGACGGCATGACGCCGCTCGGCTTCGCCTGCACCGGCGTGCGCTCCGACCCGTACGCGGCCGCGCCGACACTGGTGTTCCGGCTGCGCATCACGGCGCCGGCCGACACCCGGGTGCACGCCCTCGCCCTCCAGTGCCAGCTGCGGATCGAACCGGGCCGCCGGTCGTACGCCGAGGCCGAGGGCGGGCGGCTGGGCGACCTGTTCGGCGAGCGGGAGCGCTGGGCGACCACGCTCAACCCGATCCAGCTCGCCACCGTGCCGCTGCTCGTGCCCGGCTTCACCGGCGAGACCGAGGCCGACCTCGCCGTGCCGTGCAGCTACGACCTGGAGGTGGCCTCCGCCCGCTACTTCCGGGCGCTCGACGGCGGCGAGGTGCCGCTCCTGCTGCTCTTCTCCGGCACCGCCTTCGCTGGCCCCGGCGGCTTCCAGGTCACCCCCGTGCCCTGGGACAAGGAGGCCCGGGTGCGGATGCCGGTGCGGGTCTGGCGCGAGGCGATCGACCAGCACTTCCCCGGCTGCGCCTGGCTGCGCCTGCCCGACGACGTGATGGACGACCTGCTGGCCTACCGCTCCCGGCGGGCCCTGCCCTCGTGGGAGGCGACGGTGCGCGAGCTGCTCGCGGCGGCGGCGGTCGAGGAGGCGCTCCGGTGAGCGGCTTTCCGGAATCGATCGAGAGCGGCTTCGCCGGGGCGCGGCAGATCGCCGACGCCGTGCTGCTGGAGGGCTACGTGCTCTACCCGTACCGCGCCTCGGCGGCCAAGAACCGGCTGCGCTGGCAGTTCGGCGTCCTGGTGCCGCCCGAGTACACCGCGCAGGGCGGCGAGCACTCCCACCAGCGCACCGAGTGCGTCATGGAGGCGCGGCAGGACGACCGGCTCGCGGTCGAGCTGCGCTTCCTGCGCGTCCAGCGGCGCACCGTCGAACAGGCCACCGCCACCGGCGGGTTCGAACCGGTGGAGCGGCTGGAGCTGGCCGACCGGGTGCTCGTCGAGTGGGACGAGGCCGTCGAGGAGCGGATCGAACTCATCGTGCCGGTCGAGGAGTTGATGGGCGAGGGGGTGCAGCACGGGTTCCGCCTGCCGGGCGTCGGCGAGACCGAGCTGCTGCGCGAGGACGGCACCGCCGTCGGACGCCTCGTCCGGCGGCGCGAACAGGTCGACGGCGTCGTGCGGTTGAAGACCGAGGAGCTGCCGGGCCCCTACCGTGCGCAGCGCCTCACGGCCGTCGTGGAGAACGCGTCCACCTGGATGCCGCGCCGGCGCACACCGAGAGAGGAGGCGCTGCCACGCGCCCTGGTCTCCGCGCACCTGCTGCTCGGGCTGGAGCACGGCCGGTTCCTGTCGGTCACCGACCCGCCCGAGTGGGCGCGTGCGGCCGTCGAGCGGTGCCGCAACGAGCAGACGTGGCCCGTCCTGGCCGGAGCGGACGGCGGGTGCAAGGTGATCCTCTCCTCGCCGATCATCCTGGAGGACCATCCGCGGGTGGCCCCGGAGAGCCTCGGCACGCTGTACGACGCCACCGAGATCGACGAGATCCTCGCGCTGCGCACCGCGGCCCTCACGGACGAGGAGAAGCGGGAGGCGCGGGGCACCGACGAACGGGCCGGCGCCGTGATCGACCTCGCCGAGTCGATGCCGCCCGAGGTGCTGGAGCGCCTGCACGGGGCCATCCGCGGGCTGCGCGAGATCTCCTCCGCCGATGCGGAGCAGCCCTGGTGGGATCCGGGCAACGATCCGGCGGTCGACCCCGAGCGGGACGAGGTGCTGGTCGACGGCCGTGCCGTCGCCGCCGGCAGCCGGGTGCTGCTGCGGCCCGGACGGCGGCGCACCGACGCCCAGGACCTGTTCCTGGCCGGGCGGACGGGCGTCGTCGAGGCCGTGCTGCACGACGTGGACGGCTCGGTGCACCTGGCCGTCACGGTGGAGGACGACCCGGGCGCCGACCTGTGGCGGGCGCAGGGGCGCTTCCGCTACTTCCAGCCCGACGAGGTCACCCCGCTGGAGGAGTCGTGAGCGGACCGAAGGTGCTGGTGGCCGGGGTGGGGAACATCTTCCTCGGCGACGACGGCTTCGGGGTCGAGACCGTCCGGCGGCTCGCCGCCCACCCGGTGCCGGACGGCGTCGAGGTGGTCGACGTCGGCGTGCGCGGGGTGGACCTCGCCTACCGGCTGCTCGACGGCTACCGGACGGCCGCGTGGTGCTGCTCGATCAGCGAGGCGGCCTCGTCGTAGATGATCGGGTCGATCAGGTTGTGCAG
>NZ_JBHWGD010000201.1:0-5311 GCF_042733235.1 Kitasatospora sp. NPDC059722 | reverse complement strand
CGTCGGCTACGAGATGGCCCTGCTCGTCGACCGCGCAGGCGCCGTCCTCACCCCCGCACTCCGCGCAGAACTCCAGGGCAGTCTCCTGCACTGACGGTTCGTCGGATACCGTCCAGGTATTCGAAGCACCTCCGCGTCCCTCCCGGGCCCGCTTCGGCGGGCTCGGGTTCGGACGTTGTACGGCCTTCGCACCACAGGCTCCGGACTCGTTCCGGGGCTCGCACCGCAACCGCCGCACCTTGTGAGGAGAGGAACCGTGACACCGCCCGACGACCGCAGCGGCCAGTACGGTGGCGTTCCGTACCCTGGCACGGGCCATGACGCCTTCGGAGCACCCGGCGTCGGCCACGGTCAGCCGTACGGCCGGCCGCAGTTCGGCCAGGAGTACGGCCAGCCGCCGTACGGTCAGCAGCAGGAGCAGTACGGCCGGCCCGGCCAGTACGCCCAGCCCGGCCAGTACGCCCCGCAGCCGCAGCCCTCCTTCGACATGCCGCCGCCCGGCTACCCGGTCCCGCCGGCCGGACCCGGCCACGCGCCCGGCCACCACCCGGCCCAGGACCCCGGGCACGTCGAGGAGTTCGAGGACGAACCCGACTCCGGCCCGCTGATCCGGCCGTTCGCGATGACCGGCGGCCGCACCCGGCCCCGCTACGAACTCGCGCTGGAGGCCCTCGTCTCCGCCGACGTGGACCCGCAGCGCCTGGCCACCCTGCTCCCCGAGCACCAGCGGATCTGCACCCTGTGCACGGAGGTCAAGTCCGTCGCCGAGGTGTCGGCGCTGCTCTCCCTCCCGCTGGGAGTCGCGCGCATCCTCGTGGCCGACCTGGCCGAGGCCGGCCTCGTCGCCATCCACCAGCCCGCTTCCGGAGGCGAATCCGGAAACCAGCCCGACGTCACGCTGCTCGAAAGGGTCCTCAGTGGACTTCGCAAGCTCTAACGCGGCCGCCCCCACCCGCGCCACCACCTCCGCGAAGATCGTCGTCGCGGGCGGCTTCGGTGTCGGCAAGACCACGCTCGTCGGCGCCGTCTCCGAGATCAACCCCCTGCGCACCGAAGCCGTCATGACCTCGGCCTCCGCCGGCATCGACGACATCAGCCACGTCTCCGGCAAGACGACCACCACCGTCGCCATGGACTTCGGCCGCATCACCCTCGACGAAGACCTCATCCTCTACCTGTTCGGCACCCCCGGACAGGACCGCTTCTGGTTCATGTGGGACGACCTCGTCCGCGGCGCCATCGGCGCCGTCGTCCTCGTCGACACCCGCCGCCTCGCCGACTGCTTCCCCGCCCTCGACTACTTCGAGAACAGCGGACTGCCCTTCGTCGTCGCCCTCAACGGCTTCGACGGACACCAGCCCCACACCCCCGACGAAGTCCGCGAAGCACTCCAACTCGGCGCCGACACCCCCGTCATCACCCTCGACGCCCGCCGCCGCGACAGCGCCAAGAGCGCCCTCATCACCCTCGTCGAACACGCCCTCCTCGCCCGACTCCGCTAGCCGACGCGGGGCTGCTTACCGGCAGGTGTCCGGCGGGGGCACCGCGCAAGACCCGCTCATAAGCGGTGGATAACGGTTCGGTAGGCATTTTGTGATCAACAGTGACGCTACGTGGCCGAATCACGTCACTCAGCGCCAGAAGACCACGGTTTTGCGCCGTCATGTCGGCGAATGTCCAGATTGTGCCGACGCGGGCGGCATGCGGGGTCTGTTTGTCCCCCATCCCTGCACGTGCTGAAATTCCAGCTACCCCTGTCGCTTTTCCCGCCCGGCCCACCGGCGGCGGAGCGTGGCCCGGGGCAGCGCTGGATTGATCCATGGCCGGCTGTCGGCCGAGAGGTAGTTGTCGAGTGAGGCGTAAGCAGCAACCCGCCCCGCAGCGGCGCTCCGAGCCCCGCCAGAGCGAGCCGAACGGTACCGCGACGGAATCGGCCGGATTCTCCGCGTTCACCCCGACCGAGGAGCGTTCACAGGCACCACAGCCCGTGAAGCCCGCGGTCGGCCCGAAGGAGCCCCGCAGCGGCGGCTCCACGGGTTCGACGGGCTCCGAGAGCTCCAGCCGCTACGACTTCCTCAGGCCGCGCAACTGGCGCGTGCCGACGCGTCTGATCGCGATCCTCCTGATCCCGGTCATCATCAGCCTCGTGTTCGGCGGCCTCCGCGTGAACACCTCGGTCGACGGCTACATCAAGGCGTCCCGCGCCGAGAAGACCGCCGAGCTCGCCAAGGCGGCCACCGAACTCGCCGAGGCGCTCGAGAACGAGCGCGACAAGACGCTGATACCCCTCCTCACCAAGCAGGACCCGGACGGCACGGTCGCCAAGACCCGCGCCACCACGGACGCCGCGCTGAAGGCCTACAACGCCGCCTACGACGCGTCCGACAAGTCCGGCGAGCTCCCGCGCCGCCACCAGGCCTTCCAGGACCTCGTGGTCAACCTGCCGCACCTGCGCGCCAGCGCGTACGGCCAGGAGCTGTTCGCCAGCGCCACCGCGAACGCGTACTCGACGCTGTTCGCCCCGCTGCTCGCGTACGACAACTCGGTCGGCCTCGGCTCCACGAACGCGGCCAGCAAGGGCCGCGCGATCTACGCCATGTCGCTGGCCAAGGCCGCGTCCTCGTCCCAGCGCGCGCTCATGCTGCACCTGCTCGTGGGCATCGGGTCGAACTCGGTGACCCGCTACGAGAACCAGGACCTCACCCTGCAGGTCGTGGTCTCGGAGAAGCTCGAACAGACCGCGATCACCGAGTTCACCACCGGTAGCGACCCGGTCGACGCCAAGAAGTACGCCGACGCACAGGTCGCCCTGGCCACCGCGCAGGACCGCTCGGCGTACAAGATGCCCGACGGCCGCGCGCCGACCATGCAGTCGCTGCTGAACCTCGCCTCCGCCTACAGCCAGGCCGCCGCCGACGGCCAGACGAAGGGCAAGGCCGCCGCCGACGCCGCCTTCAAGGAGGCCAAGGACGCCGGTCTGACCCCGGAGAACTGGAACCAGGCTGCCGCCACGCACATCCAGGCGCTGCGCAACACCGAAGTCGCGCTCCTCGACGACGTGCTCACGGACTCCCGGAACCTCAAGGACAACGCGCTCTACGACGCCATCCTCAACACGGTCATCGTCGTCGCCGCGCTCATCCTGGCCGGGCTGCTCACCGGTTACGTCGCCCGCTCGATGATCCTCGGCATGCGCACCCTGCGCAGCGCCGCCCTGGAGATCGCCGACAACCGCCTGCCGGACCTCGTCGAGAAGCTCTCCAAGACCGACCCCGAGCGGGTCGACACCTCCGTCGCCCCGATCCCGCTGCACGGCAAGGACGAGATCGGCGAGGTCGCCCGGGCGTTCGACCAGGTCCACCGCCAGGCCGTCGAGCTCGCCGCCGAGCAGGCGCTGCTGCGAGGCAACGTCAACGCGATCTTCACCAACCTGTCGCGCCGCAGCCAGGGCCTCATCCAGCGCCAGCTGGCGCTGATCACGGACCTGGAGAACAACGAGGCCGACCCGGACCAGCTGGAGAACCTCTTCAAGCTGGACCACCTCGCGACCCGCATGCGCCGCAACGGCGAGAACCTCCTCGTCCTCGCGGGCGAGGAGGCCGGCCGCCGCTGGAACACCCCGGTCCCGCTGGTCGACGTGCTCCGCGCCGCCGCGTCCGAGGTGGAGCAGTACGAGCGCGTCGAGCTGTCCGGCATCCCGGAGGTCGAGATCGTCGGCGCCGCCGTGACCGACCTCGTCCACCTGCTCGCCGAGCTGCTGGAGAACGCCACCTCGTTCTCCAGCCCGCAGACCCGGGTGCTGGTCAACGCGACCCGCCTGCCGGACGGCCGCGTGCTGGTCGAGATCCACGACAAGGGCATCGGCCTCACCGCCGACGACTTCGCCGAGATCAACGAGAAGCTGGCCGAGCCGCCCACGGTCGACGCCACCATCTCCCGCCGCATGGGCCTGTTCGTGGTCGGCCGGCTCTCCCAGCGGCACGACATCCGCGTCCAGCTCCGCCCGTCCGGCGAGTCGGCCGGCACCACCTCGCTCGTCATGCTCCCGCCGTTCGTCACCAAGGGCGGCCCGGCGCCGGAGCCCGAGGAGCAGTTCACCGTCTCGCGGATCTTCGCCGAGCAGGAGCCGGCCTCCGAGTGGGCCCCCGACGGCCGCGCCCGCAGCGCCGCCGAGCTGGGCTTCGACGACCACCTGACCGGCATCGGCAACGCCGGCTCCTCCGGCTTCAGCCCGGCCCTGGAGTCCGTCCAGCGCTCCCAGCGCCTCGACCAGGTGCGCCGCGCCGCGCTGGAGGCCTCCCCGTACGGGGACGCCGAGCAGCCGGTCCTGGACGCCGAGGTCGAGGAGGAGTACCCGCAGCAGGGCTACGACCAGTACGCCCCGCAGCAGGGCTACCAGCAGCCCTACGCCGACGACCAGTACGGCTACGGGCAGCAGGACGGCTACGGCCAGGACGCGTACGGCCAGTACCCGCAGCAGGGCTACGACCAGTCGGGCTACGCGGACGACCAGTACGCGCAGCAGGACTACCAGGGCCAGGGCTACCAGGGCTACGACGACGGCTACGCCGGCGACCAGTACGCCCACCAGGCCCAGGACGCCCCGGCCGGCCACCCGTACGCCCCGGAGCCGCCCGCGCTGCCCGCCGCCGAGGCCCCCGCCACCCTGCCGTCCGGGCTGCCGCAGCGCCGCCCCGGCCAGCAGCTGGCCACCGGCGGCCCGGTCGGGACGCCCGCGCCCGCCGGGGCCAACGGCGAGACCCCGAACTGGTTCGCCGGCGCCAAGGACACCTCGTCGCCCGCCGAGTCGCGCGGACACGACGTGTCGGCGCTCGGCGGCTACGGCCCGACCGGCCCGACCGCCAACTCCGCCTGGCAGTCGCCGAACGACAACGCCTGGCAGCGGGCCGAGCAGCTGCGCGAGCCCTCGTCCGCCGGCACCACCCAGTCCGGCCTGCCGCGCCGCGTGCCCAAGCAGAACCTGGTGGCCGGCAACGCCAAGCCCACCCCGCAGGACGGGCCGCAGGTCTCCCGCAGCCCCGAGGAGGTCCGTGGCCGTCTCACGAACCTGCGCCGCGGCGTGGAGCAGGGCCGCACCGCCGGCAACACCGGAAGCTTCCGGATCGACCCCGATCAGGTAGACCAGTCCGGCAACGGACAGAACCGGAGCACCGATCTCTTCGGCGGCTCGAACCACCAGGAGCGTTGAGTTGACTCAGATGAGCCAGGCCGCACAGAACCTGAACTGGCTGATCACCAATTTCGTGGACAACACCCCCGGGGTGTCCCACACCGTGGTGGTCTCCGCGGA
>NZ_JBHWGD010000200.1:0-5377 GCF_042733235.1 Kitasatospora sp. NPDC059722 | reverse complement strand
CCACAGCTCGTCGGGCGAGGTGACGCCGCCGGGCAGGCGGCAGGCCATGCCGACGATCACGATCGGGTCGGCGTCGTCGGCCGCGGCCCGCGGGGCGGGCAGCGGCGGGTCGGCGGGGGTGTCGAGGAGCTCGGCCAGCAGGTGCTCGGCGAGGGCCTGGGCGGTCGGGTAGTCGTAGACGGAGGTGGCGGGGAGCTTGAGGCCGGTGGCCGCGCCGAGCCGGGCGGGCAGCTCGACGGCGGTCAGCGAGTCGAAGCCGAGGTCGCGGAACTTGCGGTCCGGGGCGACGGCGGAGCGGTCGGCGTAGCCGAGCACGGCGGCGACGTGGGTGCGGACGAGGTCGGTGAGCAGGGCGGTGCGCTCGGCCGGGGTGAGGGCGCGCAGGCGGCCGGTGAGCTCGGAGGCGGCGCTCGCGTAGTCGCGGCGGGCCGCGGCGGCGGCCTCAAGGGCGGGCCGGGCGGCCGGGAGGTCGCGCAGCAGCGGGTTGCCGCGCAGGCCGACCAGGCTCTCCAGGACCTGCGGCTGCGTCAGGTCGAGCAGCACGAGCGCCGGGGCCGGGCGGGTGACGGCCTGGCGCAGCGCGGCCAGGGCGAGCTCGGGGTGCAGGGCGGGGACGGCGGCGCGCTGGGTGCGGCCGTCGTCCTCGGCCGGGGCGCCCGCGTCGGGGCCGGTGTACTCGGCGCCGATCCAGGCGCCCCAGGCGATCGAGGTGGCGGGCAGGCCCTCGGCGCGGCGGCGCTGGGCGAGCGCGTCCAGGACGGCGGCCGGGCCGGCCAGGGTGGCGCGGCCGGGGGTGCCGACGGCGCCCGCGACGGAGGAGCAGAGCACGAAGGCCGTCAGGTCGAGGCCGCGGGTCAGCTCGTCGAGGTGGAGGGCGGCCCCGGCGCGGACCCGGTGGACGGCGGCGAGGCGCTCGGGCGTCAGGTCGTCGAGGACGCCGTCGTCGACCGTGCCCGCCGCGTGGACGACGGCGGTGAGCGGGTGTTCGGCGGGCACGGCGGCCAGCAGGGCGGCGAGCGCGTCGCGGTCGGCGGTGTCGCAGGCGACGGCGCGGGCGTCGGCGCCGAGGGCCGCGAGGTCGGCGAGGAGTTCGGCGGCGCCGGGGGCGTCGGGGCCGCTGCGGCCGGCGAGCAGCAGGTGGCGGACGCCCCGCGTGGTGACCAGGTGGCGGGCGAGTTCGGCGCCGAGGGTGCCGGTGCCGCCGGTGATCAGGACGGTGCCGTCGGCGGCCCAGGGGCGCGGGACGGTGAGCACGATCTTGCCGGTGTGCCGGGCCTGGGCCATGTACCGGAAGGCCTCGCGGGCGCGGGTGACGTCCCAGCAGGTGAGCGGGAGGGGCTGCAGCGCGCCCTGTTCGAACAGCTCGACCAGGTCGGCGAGCATCCGCCCGATCCGCTCGGGCCCGGCCTCCTGGAGGACGAAGGCCTGGTAGCGGGCGCCGCCGTGGGCGGCGGCGACCTCGGCGGGGTCGCGGACGTCGGTGCGGCCCATCTCGATCAGCCGTCCGCCGGGCCCGAGGAGGCGCAGCGAGGCGTCGACGTACTCCCCCGCGAGGGAGTTGAGGACGACGTCCACGCCTTCGCCGCCGGTGGCGGTGCGGAAGCGCTCCTCGAAGTCGAGGGTGCGGGAGGAGGCGATGGCGGTGTCGGGCAGGCCGTCGGCGCGCAGGAGGTGCTGCTTGGCCTCGCTGGCGGTGCCGTAGACCTCGGCGCCCCAGAGGCGGCCGAGCTGGGTGGCGGCCATGCCGACGCCGCCGGTCGCGGCGTGGACGAGGAGGCGTTCGCCTTCCCGGAGGTCGGCGAGGTCGCGCAGGGCGTAGTAGGCGGTGAGGAAGACGACCGGGACGGAGGCGGCCTGGGCGAAGGTCCAGCCCCGGGGGACGCGGGCGAGCACGCGGTGATCGGCGACGGCGAGCGGGCCGAACCCGCCGGTGACCATGCCCATGACGTGGTCGCCGACGGCGAGTCCGGTGACGCCGGGGCCGAGTTCGCGCACGACTCCGGCGGCCTCGGCGCCGAGGAAGCGGGCGCCGCCGGGGTACATGTCGAGGGCGTTGAGGACGTCGCGGAAGTTGAGGCCGGCGGCGCGGACCTCGATGCGGACCTCGCCCTCGGCGAGCGGTGCGGCCGCGTCGGGGCTCGGCAGGAGTTCGAGGTTGTCGACGGTGCCCTTGGTGCGGATGTCGAGGCGCCACGGGCCGTCGGGCACGGGCAGCGGCCCGGCGGTGTGGGCGCGGGCCAGGCGGGGGGCGTGGGCGGTGCCGTGGCGCAGGGCGAGCCGGGGTTCCCCGGTGGCGAGCGCGGCGGGCAGGGCGCGCCAGGAGGCGGGGTCGTCGTCCAGATCGGCGAGGACGATGCGGCCGGGGTGCTCGCTCTGGGCGGAGCGGACCAGGCCGTGGACGGCGGCGGCGGGCAGGTCGTGGACGTCCTCGGCGGGGTCGGCGGCGACGGCGCGGCGGGTCAGGACCAGCAGGGGACGGTCCTCGGCGAGCTGGTCCTGGAGGACGGCGAGGGCGCGTTCGAGAGCGGCGAGCGGGTCGTCGCCGCTCGGCTCCACGACCGTCAGATCGGCGTCGGCGGCGTCCGTCAGGGTGACGCCCGCCTCGGCGAGGGCCGCCGCGTGGGCGGGCGGCTCGCCGAGGACGGTCCAGCGGGCGGGGGCCGGCCCCGGCTCGGGGAGGGTCAGGGCCGGCCAGTCCAGGTGGAAGAGCGCCTCGCGGGCCACCCGGGCGGCCGGGTCGAGGGCGCCCTCGGCGAGCGGGCGCACGGCCAGGGCCTCGATGGCGGCCACCGGCCGACCGGCCGGGTCGGCCATCGCGACGGACACCGCGTCGGGCCCGGCCGGGGTGAGCGTCACCCGCAGCGCGGTGGCCCCGGCGGCGTGGAGCGTGACGCCGGTCCAGGCGAAGGGCAGCCCGGGACGGCCCGCCAGCGGGCCGAGCCCGGCGGGGTGCAGGGCGGCGTCGAGGAGGGCGGGGTGCAGGCCGTAGCGGGCGGCGTCGGCGCGGGCCGGCGCGGGCAGCTCGACCTCGGCGTGGACGGTGTCGCCGAGACGCCAGGCCGCGCGCACGCCCTGGAACACCGGGCCGTAGCCGTAGCCCTGTTCGCGCAGGCCCGGGTAGAAGCCGTCGACGTCGATCGGCTCGGCGCCGGCGGGCGGCCAGGCGGCGGCCGTCGGCGCGGGTTCGGCCCCCGCGGGGGCGAGGATGCGGTCGGGGGCGACGCCGCCGTCGGCGTGCCGGGTCCAGCCCTCGGGCGCGTCCGCGTCGGCGGGGCGGGTGTGCAGGGCGACCGGGCGGCGGCCCGTGTCGTCGGGGGCGCCGACCTCGATCTGCACCTGGAGCGCGCCGCGCTCGGGCAGCAGGACCGGCGCGTGCAGGGTCAGTTCCTCGATGCGTCCGCAGCCGAGCTCGTCGCCGGCCCGGACGACCGCCTCGACCAGCGCGGCGCCGGGCACCACGACGGTGCCCGCGACGGCGTGGTCGGCGAGCCACGGGTGGGTGTGCAGCGACCAGCGGGCGGTGGCCACCAGCCCGCCGCCCTGGGCAAGTTCGACAGCGGCGCCGAGCAGCGGGTGCTCCGGCGCGGCCAGGCCCGCCGTGGTGACGTCGCCGCCGGTGCCGCCGGGGCGCGGCCAGTAGCGCTGCCGCTGGAACGGGTACGTCGGCAGCTCGGTGGCGCGCGCGCCGGTGCCGGCGAACAGGAGGTCCCAGTCCACCCGGGCGCCGTGGTTGCGGGCGTCGGCGAGGGCGAGCAGGAAGCGGCCGGGGCCGCCCTCGTCGCGGCGCAGCGTGCCGAGGGCGGCGGCGGGCAGGCCGCCGTCCTCGATGGTCTCCTGGACGCCGGTGGTCACCACGGGGTGCGGGCTGACCTCGACGAACACCCGGTGGCCCGCGGCCAGCAGGGTGCGGGTGGCCTGCTCGAACTCCACGGTGTGACGCAGGTTGCGGTACCAGTAGGCGGCGTCGAGTCCGGCGGTGTCGATCACGGCGCCGGTGACGGTCGAGCAGAACGGGACGTCGGCGCTGCGCGGGGTGATCGGCGCGAGGAGGTCGAGCAGCTCGTGCTCGATGCGCTCGACGTGCGCGGAGTGCGAGGCGTAGTCGACGGGGACGCGGCGGGCCCGGACGCCGGCCCGCTCGCAGTCGGCGATCAGCTCCTCCAGGGCCTCGGGGTCGCCCGAGACCACCACCGAGCCGGGGCCGTTGACGGCCGCGACGGAGATGCGCTCGTCCCAGCGGGCGAGGCGCTCGCGGACGGCGGCGACCGGCTCGGCCACCGAGACCATGCCGCCGAGGCCGGCGAGCCGCCGGATCGCCCGGCTGCGCAGGGCGACGACGCGGGCCGTCGTCCAGGGAGAGCGCGCCGGCCACGCACGCGGCGGCGATCTCGCCCTGGGAGTGGCCGAGCACGGCGGCCGGTTCGACGCCGTGCGCGCGCCACAGTTCGGCGAGCGACACCATGACGGCGAACAGCACGGGCTGCACGACGTCGACGCGGTCGAAGCCGGGTGCGCCGGGCTCGCCGCGCAGGACGCCGGTCGCCGACCAGTCGGTGAACGGTTCGAGGGCCGCCGCGCACTCGGCGAAGCGCTGCGCGAACACCGGTGCGGTGTCCAGGAGTTCGACGGCCATGCCGGCCCACTGGGAGCCCTGGCCGGGGAACACGAACACCGGTGCGCCGTCCCCCGCGGCCTGTCCTTCCAGGACGGCGGGGGTGGCGCGGCCGTCGGCGAGCGCGTCCAGGCCGTCCAGGAGCCCGGCCCGGTCGGGCGCGACGACGGCGGCCCGGTGCTCCAGGGCGGCGCGGGTGGTGACGAGGGAACGGGCGACGTCGTCCGGGGCGGGCTCGGCCGCACGGACGTGGGCGGCGAGGCGGCGGGCCTGCTCGCGCACGGCCTCGGGGCTCCGGGCGGAGAGCAGCCAGGGCAGCGGGCGGCCGGCGGCCGGGCGCTCGGGCAGCGGCTCGGGCTCGGGGGCCGCTTCGAGGATCACGTGGGCGTTGGTGCCGCTCACGCCGAACGAGGAGACGCCGGCGCGCGGCGGCCGTCCGGTCTCGGGCCACGTGCGCGCCTCGCTCAGCAGCTCGACGGCGCCGGCGGTCCAGTCGACCTGCGCGGTCGGCCCGTCGATGTGCAGGGACTTCGGGAGCTCGCCGTGCTGCATCGCGAGCACGGTCCTCATCACGCCCGCGACGCCGGCGGCGGCCTGGGTGTGGCCGAGGTTGGACTTCACCGAGCCCAGGAGCAGCGGGTGTTCGCGCTCCTGGCCGTAGGTGGCGAGCAGGGCCTGGGCCTCGATCGGGTCGCCGAGGCGGGTGCCGGTGCCGTGCGCCTCGACGGCGTCGACCTCGGCGGGCGTCAGACCGGCGTCGGCCAG
>NZ_JBHWGD010000199.1:0-5420 GCF_042733235.1 Kitasatospora sp. NPDC059722 | reverse complement strand
GCATCTCGCCGCGCGAGGCCCTCGCGATGGACCCGCAGCAGCGCCTGCTGCTGGAGACGTCCTGGGAGGCCTTCGAGCGGGCGGGCATCGACCCGACCGCGCTGCGCGGCAGCCGGACCGGCGTCTTCGTCGGCACGACGGGCCAGGACTACGCCTCGCTGGTGATGAACTCCCGGGAGGAGGTGGAGGGCCACGCGAGCACCGGGCTGGCCAACAGCGTGATCTCGGGCCGGGTGTCGTACTGCTTCGGCCTGGAGGGCCCGGCGCTCACGATCGACACCGCCTGCTCCTCCTCGCTCGTGGCGATGCACCTGGCCGCGCAGTCCTTGAACAGCGGCGAGTGCACCCTGGCCCTGGCCGGCGGCGTGACCGTGCTGTCCACACCGATGAGCTTCCTCGGCTTCACCCGCCAGGGCGGCCTCGCGACGGACGGGCGCTGCAAGGCGTTCGCGGACGGCGCGGACGGGACGGGCTGGTCGGAGGGCGCCGGCGTGCTGGTGCTGGAGCGGCTCTCGGACGCGCAGCGCAACGGGCACCTGGTGCTGGCCGTCGTGCGCGGCAGCGCCGTCAACCAGGACGGTGCCTCCAACGGTCTCACCGCCCCCAACGGCCCGTCCCAGCAGCGCGTCATCCGTCAAGCGCTGGCGAACGCGGGGCTGTCGGCCGGTGAGGTCGACGCCGTCGAGGCGCACGGCACGGGAACGACGCTCGGGGACCCGATCGAGGCGCAGGCGCTGCTGGCCACGTACGGGCAGGAGCGTGAACTCCCGCTGTTCCTCGGCTCGGTGAAGTCCAACCTCGGACACACCCAGGCGGCGGCCGGGGTCGCGGGCGTGATCAAGATGGTGGAGGCGATGCGGGCGGGCGTGCTGCCGAAGACGCTGTACGTCGACGCGCCGTCCTCGCACGTCGACTGGTCGGCCGGCGCGGTGGAGCTCCTGACGGAGGCGCGCGAGTGGCCCGAGGCCGGGCACCCTCGCCGGGCCGGGATCTCGTCGTTCGGGATCAGCGGGACGAACGCCCACGTGATCGTCGAGCAGGCGCCTGTGGTGGATGCCGCGGAGGCGCCGGGCTCGGCGCCCGGCGTGGTGCCATGGGTGGTCTCGGGAGCGTCGGAGGACGCGCTGGACGCGCAACTGGCCGGGCTCGCCGGGGTGGCCGGCTCGTCGGTGGACGTCGGGCTGTCGCTGGCCGGGCGGTCGCGGTTCGGGCACCGGGCGGTGGTGTTGGACGGCGCCGAGGTGGCGCGCGGTACGGCGGGAGAGCGGCGGCTCGCGCTGCTGTTCTCGGGGCAGGGGTCGCAGCGGCTGGGGATGGGGCGGGAGTTGTACGCCCGGTTCCCGGTGTTCGCGGAGGCGTTCGACGCTGTGTGTGCGCAGTTCGATCTGCCCGTCCGCGATGTGGTGTGGGGCTCGGACGAGGAGCTGCTGGACCGGACGGAGTTCGCCCAGGCAGGGCTGTTCGCGGTCGAGGTGGCGTTGTACCGGCTCGTCGAATCGCTGGGCATCCGCGCCGAGTTCGTCGCGGGCCACTCGATCGGCGAGATCGCGGCCGCGCACGTCGCCGAGGTGTTCTCGCTGGAGGACGCCTGCACGCTGGTGAGTGCTCGCGGCCGGCTGATGCAGGCGCTACCTTCCGGTGGCGCGATGCTCGCCGTGCAGGGCACGGAGGATGAAGTCCTGCCGTTGCTGGGCGAGTTTGTGTCGATCGCGGCCGTCAACGGTCCGACCTCCGTGGTCGTCTCGGGTTCTCTCGAAGCCGTGGCGGCGATCGAGGCGCACTTCGCCGACCGCAAGACGACGCGGCTGAAGGTCTCGCACGCGTTCCACTCGCCGCTGATGGATCCGATGCTGGCGGACTTCCGCGAGGTCCTCAACGGACTGACGTACAGCGCCCCTTCGATCCCGCTGGTCTCCAACCTCACCGGCACCCTGGGCGAGGACGTCACCACCCCCGACTACTGGGTGCGCCACGTCCGCGAGGCCGTCCGCTTCGCCGACGGGATCCTCGCCCTCGACGCCGCCGGTGCCACGGACTACCTGGAGCTCGGCCCCGGTGGCGTGCTCACCGCCCTCGCCGCGCAGAACCTCGACGAGGGCGGCGACCGCGTCGCGGCCCCCGCGCTGCGCCGCGACCGGCCCGAGGAGCACACCCTCGTCTCCGCCCTCGCCCGCCTGCACGTCGTGGGTGTGCCCGTCGACTGGGCCCGGTTCTTCGACGGTACCGGCGCCCGCCGCACCGACCTGCCGACGTACGCCTTCCAGCGCCAGCGCTACTGGCCCGCCCAGGCCACACACATGGGCGACGTCACCGGTGCGGGCCTGCAGTCGGCCGAGCACCCGCTGCTGGGAGCGGTGATCTGCCCGGCCGACTCGGGCAGCGTGCTGCTGACCGGCCGGCTGTCGCTGAAGGCGCAGCCGTGGCTGGGCGACCACCGGGTGGGCGGCGTGGCCGTGTTCCCGCCGACGGGGTTCCTGGAGCTGGCCGTCCGGGCCTCCGACCAGGTGGCCTGTGGCCGGGTCGAGCGGCTGGCGCTCGCCGAGCCGCTGGTGCTGCCCGCGGACGGCGCCGTCGTCGTCCAGGTGGCGGTCGGTGCGCCGGACGAGGCCGGGACGCGTTCTCTGAGCTGCTACGCCCGGCCGGCGGAGGCCGTGGACGGCCCGTGGACCTGTCACGCCACCGGCACGCTGGCCGTGGGCGAGCGGGAAGCCGGTTTCGACGCCTCCGCGTGGCCCCCGGCGGACGCGGTGGCGGTGGATCCGGCGTCCTGCCACGACCCGCTGGACCACGGCCCGGCGTTCCGCACGCTGCAGGCGGTGTGGCGGCGGGGCGACGAGGTGTTCGCGGAGGCCGTCCTGCCGGGCCGGGCCGAGGACGCGGCGCCGTACGGGCTGCATCCGGCGCTGCTGGAGGCGGCCGTCCAGATCGCCGCCCTCACCGGGGCGGACGACGGCGCGCGGCTGGTGCCCACGGACTGGCGCGACGTGGCGCTGCACGCGACCGGCGCGGCCGTCGTGCGGCTGCGGGTCGCGAGGGCGGGCGAGGACGCGGTGTCCGTGGAGGTCGCCGACGCGGCGGGCGGTCCCGTGCTGTCGGCCGGGTCGCTGACGCTGGGCGAGCCGGCCGCCGTGGCTGAGCGGGCCGACCTGGCCGGGGCGCTGCTGCGGATCGACTGGGTGGACGTCCCGGCGCGCGTCACCGCGCCCGTGCGGGCCGTCACGCTGGGCGAGGACGTGCCGTCGCTCGCCGACGTGCCGGGAGAGGTGCCGGAGGTCGTGCTCGTGCCGGTGGCGGGCGGTTCGACGCCCGAGCAGGCGCACGAGGTGACGGCGTGGGCGCTGGGCCTGGTGCAGGAGTGGCTGGCCGAGCCGCGCTTCGCCGACGCCCGCCTGGTGTTCGTCACCCGGGGCGCGGTGCCGGGCGGCGAGGTCGCGGACCTCGTCGGCGGCGCGGTCTGGGGTCTCGTCCGGGCGGCCGAGGCGGAGAACCCGGGCCGGTTCGCCCTGCTCGACGTCGAGCGTGCGTCGGACGTCGAGGCGGCGCTGCCCGGCCTCTGCGCCCAAGTGGACGGCGGCGACTTCCAGTTCACCGCGCGTGCCGGAGCCGTCCGAGTGGGACGCCTGGCCCGGGTGGCTCCCGGTGAACCCTCGACGGGCTGGGGCACGGGCACCGTGGTGATCACGGGTGGCACCGGCGGCCTCGGTCGTCTCGTCGCCCGGCATCTCGTCACCGAACACGGCGTCCGCGACCTGCTGTTGCTGAGCCGCCGTGGTGGCGCGTCCGAGTTGGTGGAGGAGCTGGCGGAGCTGGGTGCCCGTGCCGAGGTCGTGGCCTGTGACGCGGCCGACCGCGAGGCGCTTGCGAAGGCCCTGGACGGTCGGACGATCACGGGTGTCGTGCACGCGGCAGGTGTGCTGGACGACGGCATCGTCACCGCGCTGACCCCCGAGCGCCTGTCGACCGTCCTCCGTCCCAAGGTCGATGCCGCGTGGAACCTTCACGAGCTGACCAAGGACCAGGACCTCAAGGCCTTCGTCCTGTTCTCCTCCATCTCGGGCGTCATGGGCAGCGCCGGCCAGGGCAACTACGCGGCAGCCAACGTCTACCTCGACGCGCTTGCCGTCTGGCGCCGCCAGAACGGCCTGCCCGCCCAGTCCCTGGGCTGGGGCGCCTGGGTGCCGACGGCCGGCATGACGGGCACGCTCACCGAGGCCGACCTGCACCGCATCCGCGCCACCGGAGTCCCGCCCCTCACCGAGGAACAGGGCCTCGCCCTGCTCGACGCCGCCATGGGAACCGACGAGCCCTACCTCGTCCCCATCGGCCGCGCCACCGGCCCGGCCCGGATGCCCGGCACCGTGCCCGCGCTGCTGCGGGGCCTCGTCCGCGGCGCCCGCCGCACGGCGGAGTCCTCCGGCGGCCGCACCGGCGCGGTGGCCGCGCTCGCCGCCCGCCTCTCCGAGCTGCGCGAGGCCGACCGCCTGCGCCACGTCGTCGACCTGGTCCGCACCGAGGCCGCCGGCGTCCTCGGCCACGCCTCACCGCAGGCCGTCGCCGCCGAGCGCGACTTCCACGACCTCGGCATCGACTCCCTCACGGCACTCGAACTGCGCAACCGCCTGACCGCCGTCACCGGCCTGCGCCTGCCCGCGACCCTGGTCTTCGACCACCCGACCTCCGCCGTCCTCGGCGCACACCTGCTCGGCGTGCTCCTCGACGAGCAGGACGCGGCGGACGGCGCCGCGCTGTTCGGCCGACTCGACCGCCTGGACGCGGCCCTGGCGGAAGCGGACACCGACGAGGCGACCCGCAACGCGGTTTCCCTCCGGCTGCGCCGAATGCTGGAGAAATTGCGAAACCAGGACGCGCAGAATGCCGAGGACGCCATTGCGGAGCGGCTCGAAGCAGCGAGCGCGGACGAGGTCCTGGCCTTCATCGACAACGAGCTCGGCCGTCTGAGCGACCGCTGACCGACCCCGCCTCATCACAGGAAGGCACCACCCCCCATGTCGAACGACAGCAAGCTCGTTGACTACCTCAAGTGGGTCACGGCCGACCTGCACCAGACACGCCAACGACTGCTGGAGGCCGAGTCCGGCCGGCACGAGCCGATCGCCATCGTCGGCATGGCCTGCCGCCTGCCGGGCGGGGTGACCACCCCCGAGGAGCTCTGGCGGCTGGTCGCGGACGGTCGGGACGGCATCACCGGGTTCCCCGCCGACCGCGGGTGGGACATCGCGGCGCTGCTCGGCGAGGGCAGCGGCAGCAGCGCCGCGATCGAGGGCGGGTTCGTCGCGGCCGGCGAGTTCGACGCGGGCTTCTTCGGCATCTCGCCGCGCGAGGCCCTCGCGATGGACCCGCAGCAGCGCCTGCTGCTGGAGACGTCCTGGGAGGCCTTCGAGCGGGCGGGCATCGACCCG
>NZ_JBHWGD010000198.1:283-5530 GCF_042733235.1 Kitasatospora sp. NPDC059722 | reverse complement strand
CTCCGATCCTATGCCGCCCGTCGCTCTCACGCCGCTTCCAAAGCGACCACGCCCCCGCCGGGCTCCAGTGCCGCCGAGGCCGGCCGGGCCGACCGGTCAGGGCCGACCGGTCAGGGCCGACCGGTCAGGCGGCGAGGGCCTCGGCGAGGTCGGCGTTGGTGAGGGCGCGACCTCCAATGCCCCAGGCGCCGTCGCGGGCGTTGAGGATGTTGACCCACGACGGGGCGGTTCACGCCGCCCGCGTAGACGTCGAGGCCTTCTTCGAGCTGGTCAGGCCGGTGGTCGCGGATTCGGCGACGGGCAGCGGCTGCGCCGTCGCCGCCGTCACCATCGGCACCGGCTCGGAGGACGACTACGTGGCGCTGCGCCGGATCGCCTCGACGGCGTTCACGGCATGGGTGGACCGCCTCGCCGAGCGGCTGTCCACCGCCGGGCTCGACGCCGACACCGCGAGCGGACTGGCCGCGACGCTGATCACGCTGCTGCAGGGCGCGCACGTGCTGTGCCGGGCGGCCGGCGACCTCGCACCCTTCGAGCAGGTCGTGCGGACCGCCGGCGCACTCGCGCCGGGGCTGCGACGGAACGGCTAGGAACCGCCCAGAAGCAGCCAGAGCAACAGCGACAGGTACGGCGTGGCCAGCGCCCCGCCGAGGCCCGCGCCGAACACCAGCCCGAAGAGCAGGTCGGCCAGCCACATCACGCGCGTCGGCGCGATCACGCGCGACGGGTCGCGCAGGTCGTAGCGGACCTCGTTGCGCCGGTTGCCCCAGCGGACGGACTCGTCGTGCGCGGAGCCGTCGAGCGCGCGGAACAGTGCGCGGAGGTCACCGGCCTTGGCGTACGTGGCGAAATCGGGCTTGAACTCCGCCCGCACCGTCACCCCGCGCCGCCACACCCGCCAGCGCTTGACCGGCTGGACCACCCGGAGGGACAGCCCGATCAGCCAGAGGCCGGCCGCCGCCATCGCCCAGGCCACGAGCGTGACCCAGCCTCCGGCCAAAAGGGCGACCGGCACGGCGAGCGCCGCGTGCCCGATCTGCACGCGGACGAGCGGCGACGAGGCGCGCAGGGCCCGGGCCGTCCGCCGCATCGCCCTGACCACGGCGGGCGGCGGCGTGACGTCCCGGATCGGCGGGCGGTCGCCCGGCCCGGGGCTGTCGCCGATCAGCGGCTCGATCTCGTCCGCGAGCGCCCGGGCGACCTCCGGCAGCCGGTGCCGGAGCGTCAGCGAGGTGTCGTCGAAGAGCTCGACCGTCAGCGTCCCGCCGTCCACGCCGACCCTGCGCACCCAGACGCCCGGGACGACGATCAGCTCCCGCCCCCGCTGCCAGTGCACCGCGCCGTCGGCCACCCACAGCCGGGCCCGACCCTGCACCATGATCACGCCTGATGACCTGTCAACCGCTCTGCCATCCCCCATGAATGATCATCATACGGAGGCAGGGCTCCCGGCGGCTCCGAACAGCGATCAACCGAGGAAGTCCACCCGGTCGATCAGGCCCTCGCGGACCCGGTAGCCGACCAGCACCCGGACCGGGTCGGCCTTGATGCCGTGGGCGATCTCCCGATCCACGACCCACTCCCCCTCGGTCAGCCGCCCGACGATCTCGGCCCGGCACTGCGCCTTCGCGAACATGCCCGCGTACACCTCGCGCAGCGCCTCGCGCCCGTCGAGACGGCTGCCGTCGCGGCGGTTGACGGTGACATCGGGGGCGTAGGTCGCCAGGAAGGCGTCCAGGTCATGGCTGTTGTAGGCGGCGAGCTGGCGTTCGACGACGATCTCCGGAGTGGTCATCGGACGATCATGCAGCGCGAGCTGCCGTTCGTCCAGGGATGACCGGGTGACCGTTCGTCTCAGACGTACTGGAGCAGCGGGAAACCCAGAAAGCCGTCGAGGCCCGCCCACTCGAACACGCAGACCGCGGCCACGACGTCCGCCTCCGCCCTCACCCCACCCCACACGCCGCCGCGCCGCTCCCCCACCACATCGCCGCGCGCGGACACCGCCTGGATCCTGAACCCCTGCGTCCGGAACCGGATCGCCCCGCCCGCCATCGACAACACGACGGACCGGCCGGACGGCAGCAGCGAGCGCTGCCCCCTCACCGTCATGCCGACCCCGGCGAACTCCCCGTGGACGGTCTTCGCCACCCGGCGCAGCGCCGGGCCGCCCGGATTGCCCATGTCGTGGAGGACGAGGACGTCGTTCCCGCCGATGCCGACGGTCCACTCCTCCCAACCCTCCCACTGGCTCTCGACACCACCCCGCGTCGCCCGCGCCCGGTGCAGGAGCACCTCCCCCAACGGGCTCCGGGCGCGCGCATAGAGGCGCCGCTCCTTGGCGGGGTCGCGCCAGTCGCCGGAGCCGACAAGCCTTTCGAATTCCACGTCATCCATCCGAACTTCTCGAAGGTCTCCACTCACGGCGAGACCATGGCCAGAGCGTCATTCCACCCCACGACTCGACGAGTCCACCCGGCGGGCCCCCTTCGGTGCGGCTGTGGGCGACCCCCAAGGGGCTGCCCCTCTTCAACGGAACAATCCCGTAGCGGGGATCACGACCGGCCTGCGCGTCGCGATGAACGGCGACGAGGCGGACCGAATCGCCGTTGCCACAGGGTTCTTCGAATCACTGCTGAACGCCTGGGACGACGGGTTCGGCCTCGCATCGGTCCAGCCGGCCGTCGGGCCGGAATCACGCGCCTACTGCCGTGCCTGGAACGACTTCGGGGGCATCGAGTCGCCCGCCTGGATGTGATGAGCCGATTCTGTGACGGCCCGGCGGTCAGCGCTCGTCGACGGCGTGGCCCAGGCTCCGGGCCTGCTCGGCGACGGCGGTGAAGTCCGCGGTCGCCGACAGGGCGGCCACCGTTCGGCGGGTGAGCGGGGCTCCGGTCAGGACGGCCTGGACGGCTTCGTGGTCGATGTCGCGTTCGTAGGAGTCCCCGGCCCAGTCGGCGTACGCCTCCGCCGTGCCGTCCGCCGGCAGGCCGAACAGCCAGTCGGCGCCGTCCGATTCGTCGTCGGCGAACTCGACCGGGCCGCTGCCCCACCCCTCCGCGCCCGTCCCGTGCCACGGGATGCGTTCCGTGCGTCCGCCGGTCCTGTGTCCGGCCCGGTGAGGGCTACCGCTTCCAGGGGCGGGCGAACTCGTGCAGGGCCGCCACGGCCGCGGGTGCCAGGGTGTGGTCGTTCACCGGCGTGCCGGCCGGGTGGAGGAAGTGGTCGACGCCGTCGAGGGTGCGCAGGCCGGGGCCGGTGGTGCGGGCATGGGCGAGGGCGGCGAGCAGGGGCGGGGTGGTCGCGCAGGGGACGTTGGTGTCGGCGGTGCCGCACGTGACGGTGACCCGGGTGCCGGGGCGGATCGCGCGGGCGACGTCGGGCGGGTAGACGGCGTCGTCGCTGCGCACGAAGCGGGCGTTGTTCGGGCCGAACAGCGCGTTCAGGAGGGCGGCGAGCGGGGGCAGCAGCGTGCTCGTGTCGGCCGGGCGGCCGGCCCGGAATTCCGCTATTGCGGCGCTCACGCCCGCCTTGTTCGCCTCGGCCTGCGCCGCGGTCACCTGGCCGGCGGCCACGGCCTGGTCGAGCTGGCCGGCGACCTGGGCGGCGAGGAGGTCGAGCAGGCGAGCGTCCTGCGGGGCCAGCAGTGCGAGACCGGCCGGCGCGGGCCGGACCGTCCGGGCGACGAGGAGGGCCTGCAGGCCGCCCTCGCTGTGGCCGACCACCAGGAGGGCGTGCGGGTCGGCCTCGGGCTGGTCGCGCAGGGTGGTGTAGGCGGCCGCGGCCTGGCGGGTGAAGGCGTCGAGGTCGAGCCGGCCGGGGTCGCCCTGGTAGGCGCCGGGGCCGGTGCGGCCGGTGAAGTACTTGTCGAAGCGCAGCGTCATGACGCCGTCGCCGCCGAGGGTGTCGGCGAGTTGGGCGAGGGTGCCCGGGGTCAGTGCGGGCGGCTCGTCGCCGTTGCGGTCGGTCGGCCCGCTGCCGGGGAGCAGCAGGGCGGCGGCGAGGCGGTGTCCGGCGCGGTGGGCGGGGACGTGGAGGGTGCCGTAAGCAGTCGTGCCGTCGGCGGTGAAGCGGATCTCGCGGTCGGCGGCGGGGATGAGCCCGCCGCGGTCGGCCGCGGTCGCGGCGGGTGTGCCCAGCCCTGCCACGGAGACTGCGGCGAGCAGGACGGCCGTCGCCAAGGTACGCCAACGCATCTGTGTTCTCCCGAGAGTTGAGGTGTGGTTCAGCGGCCGATCGGTTGCATGACCGTCACGAGGGCGGCCGGCTCCCCAACCTACGTGAGCATCTCGTGGATGCGGCGGCGCGGGCCGTGCTGCCGGTCGACCGGCGGGAGCGCCGGGGCCGTGGCCCGAATGCAACGCCGGTGGGGCCCGGCGGTCCTCGGCCCGCAGGTCCACTGGCATCATGAACGCCCGGTGGCGGTCGGCCGGTTCGGGGAGGGAAGGGCAGGGGACGGGATGCCGTTTCGGTTCCACTTCACGGGCGAGGACCTGGCCCGGACGCGCGTGGCCGGGAGCGTGGCTCCGATGATGGAGCTGAACGCGGCCCTGCGCGTCCTGCAGGACCGCGGCCAGGACGTGCGGTTCGGGGCGTGGCGCCGCGAGGTCCGGGGCCGGCTGGGGCCGCGGGCGCGGATGGTCCTGGACCTGGTGCCGTCGCACGGGCTGTCGCCGGGGTTCCTCAACCCGACGGGCACCCGGAGCGTCGCGGAGCTGCTGGAGGCCGTCGCGGCCACGCCGGGCCGGCGGATCCGGGAGGACCTCGCCGAGGTGGCGGCCGTGCAGCCGGTCCCCGGGTGGGCCCGGGCGCTGGGCGAGGACCGGGAGTTGCTGGGCCGGCTGGTCGGGGCGCTCGGCCACGTCCACGACGTGCTGCTCGCGCCGTACCGGGCGCCGGCGGAGGACCTGCTCGCGGCCGACCGCGCGGCCCGTGGGCGCGACCTGCTGGAGGGCGGGGTCCAGCGGCTGTTCAACCAGCTGCTTCCGTCGCGCATCCGGTGGGAGGCGCCGGTGTTGAGCGTCAAGATGTTCTCGGGGTTGGACGAGGACATGCACCTGGACGGCCGGGGGCTGCTGCTGATCCCCTCCGCGTTCGTCACGGGGGCGGCCGTGGTGTTCCCGGAGGGGAGGCCGCAGCCCGTGCTGCTCTACCCGGCTCACCAGCCGGACGCCGTACGGCCGTTGGGCTCCGCGTCGGCGCCGACGTCCGCGGCGCTCGCGGCGCAGCTGGGCCGTACCCGCGCGG
>NZ_JBHWGD010000198.1:0-273 GCF_042733235.1 Kitasatospora sp. NPDC059722 | reverse complement strand
GAGCAGGACGGCTGCACGACGGGCGCGATCGCCTCCGCCGTCCGGATCTCGGCGGCCAGCGCGAGCGAGCACGCGACGGTGCTGCGGGCGGCCGGGCTGATCTCGACCCTGCGGGACCGGACCACGGCGATCCACTCCCCCACGACGGCCGGCCTCACCCTGCTCGGCGCGGGCGCCGCCTGACGCCTGACACCTGGCGCGGGCCCGGGTGCCCGGGGGGCGGCGGGCCGCGCAACACCCCCCGGCGCGCCCGCCGGCGCCGGGCCCCCCCCC
>NZ_JBHWGD010000197.1:0-5595 GCF_042733235.1 Kitasatospora sp. NPDC059722 | reverse complement strand
ACGATGGCCTCCGGGTCCAGCCGGACGGGCGCGCCGCCGCACATCTTGAACCGGTAGAGCATCAGCGCCGGGACGACGTCGGTGACCAGCGGCGTCACCGCCGCCGGACGGACCTCGCCGCGGGCGGCGCCCCGGGAGAGGACCTCGGCGATCAGCCGGGTGGTGGGTTCGACCACGCGCACCAGCACGATCTCCAGGAAGGCGTGCGCCCGCTCGTGGTCGAGCTCGCTCATGACGGCGCGCACGGCCGCGCCCGACTCGCTGAACATCGCCGTCCGCAGCCGGGTGACCACCTCGACGAGGTCCCCGCGCAGGCTGCCGGTGTCCGGGGCCGGCCCGGCCGGGGGCAGGCTGGCGCGCAGGGCGTCCATGACCAGCTCCTCCTTGGACGACCAGCGGCGGTAGAGCGCCGCCTTCCCGGTCTGCGCCGCCGCCGCGACGCCCTCCATGGTGAGCCGCGCGTAGCCGTCCGTGACGAGCTGCCGGAGCGTGGCCCCGAAGATCGCGCTCTCCAGCACCTCGCCGCGCCGGCGCAGCGGCACGGCGTCGGCCGCTCCGCGCGTGGCCTCGGGTTCGACGGTCATGCCGGCACCACCTCTCCGCTCTCCCGGATCCACCTCCGAGTTTAGTGAACGAATGCGTTCTCTCCTACTGGGCCGCTTTGACGCGTTCGCGCCTCGCGGTGCGCTGCGGACCCCTATGCTCGCCGGATGGAGTCGAACGGGACCTTACAACCGTGCGAAGTACTCGTGGCCGGCGCGTACTTCGCGGACCTGGTGTTCCACGGGCTGCCCCGGCCGGTCGAGCCCGGCGGCGAGGTGTTCGCCGACGGCTTCGCGTGGGTGCCCGGCGGCGCGTACACGCCCGCGATGGCGCTGCGGCGACTCGGGCGCGACGTGGTCTGGAGCGCCGACTTCGGCACGGACGCCTTCAGCGCCCAGGTGCTGGCCAGTGCCCGCCGGGAAGGGCTGGACGCCTCCGCGTTCCGCCACCACCCCGTCCCCGTCAGGAGCGTGACCGTCGCGATGGCCTACCCCGGCGACCGCGCGATGGTCAGCTTCCAGGACCCGGTCGCCCCCGCGCCCCTCGTCCCGCTGCTGCGCCGGTACCGTCCGCGCGTCCTGATGGTGCCCCAACTGCGCTGGGACGACGACATGGTGGCGGCCGCCGAGGCCGCCCGGCGGCTCGGCACGCAGGTGGTCATGGACTGCCACGACTCCCCCGCGACGCTCGACGACCCGGCGGTCCGCCGCATCCTGTCGCTGGTCGACGTCCTCACCCCGAACGCCGCCGAGGCGCTGCGGCTGACCGGCGCCGCCGGGCCGGAGGGCGCGATCGCCGAACTCGCCGCCCTGGTGCCGACCCTGGTGGTCAAGCGCGGCGCGGACGGCGCCACCGCCGTGCGCGGCGGCGAGCGCCACGACGTCCCGGCCGTCCCGGTGCGGCCGGTCGACACCACGGGCGCCGGGGACTGCTTCAACGCGGGCCTCGTCCACGGCCTCCTGGACGGCCTGGGCCTGCCGGACTGTCTCGCGGCCGCGGTGGTCTGCGGAGCGGCGGCGACCACCGGCCCCGGCTCGGACGCGGCCCTGCGCGCCGACGAGCTCGCCGCCCTGCTGCCGTCGGCCACCGTCCCGCACACCTGAGGTGAACACTTCACACCGCTGAGTGATCGTGCTAGCGTCCGGCGGATGTCACGGATGTCACCCGTCACAAGGGTTCTGGTCACCGATCTGGACGGCACCTTACTCGGCGGCACCCGGGAGGAACGCCGCCGCCTGCGCGACGCCCTGGCCCGCCACCCCGAGGTGACCCTCGTCTTCGCCACCGGCCGGGGCCTGTCCTCCGTCCGCGACGTGCTGCGCGACCCGCTCGTCCCGCGCCCGCGCTGGATCATCGCCGACGTCGGCGCCACCGTCGCCGACGGGGCGGACTTCTCCCCCGTCGACCCGCTCCTGGAGCAGCTGCGCGCCGGCTGGCCGGGACCGGCCCGCATCCGCGCCGCGCTGCGCCGCTTCCCCGCCCTCACCTACCAGTTCGGCGTCGTCCAGGAGGGCCGCTGCTCCTACCACGTGGCCCCGGAGCGGCTCACCCGCGAGGTCACCGACGCCGTCCGGGCGCTCGGCTGCGGCTGGGAGTACTCGGCGGGCCGCTACTTCGACGTCCTGCCCGCGGGGGCGTCCAAGGGCAACGCCCTGCGGGCCCTGGCCGGGAAGCTGGGCTGGACGCCGCAGCAGATCCTCGTCGCCGGCGACTCGCTCAACGACCTGTCGCTGTTCAGGACCGGCGCACACGGCGTGGTCGTCGGCGGCGCCGAGACGGCCCTGCTCGACGCCGTCGCGGGGGACCCGCTGGTCCGCCGCCCCCGGCAGACCGGCGCCGCCGGGATCCACGCGGTGCTCCAGGACCTCGGCTGGGTCGGCCCCGATCCGGACCGGCCCCGCCGCCGGCACTCCGTGGTGGTCGCCTACCACCGGCCGCCGATGCACTGGACCGGCACCAGGTGGCAGCCGCCCAGCAGCCCCAACGGCATACTCCCGACCCTGACCAGCGCGTTCGCCGACGGCCTGCCGGGCGTGTGGGTCACCGCGCTGGCCGGCGGCGACCGCGAGGCCCCCCGCCCGCACCCCACCGGGCTGCCGCTGTCCCTCGTGCCGCTCAGCGCGGAGCAGTGGACCGGCTACTTCCACCGGGCGTGCAAGGAGACGCTGTGGCCGGTGCTGATGTCCGAGCCCGCGCGGTCCGTCCCCGACCGGCACGCCTGGACCGCCTACCGGGCGGTGAACGCGCGCTTCGCCGAGCACATCACCGCCGAGGCCGCGCCCGGCGCCACCGTCTGGCTGCACGACTACAACCTGTGGCTCGTCCCCGGCCTGCTGCGCGGCACCCGGCCCGACCTCAGGACCGGGCTCTTCCACCACACCCCGTTCCCGGCCCCCGAGGTCTTCGCGGCCCTGCCCGTCGCGGCCGAGCTGCGCGCCTCCCTCGCCTGCCTCGACTGGGCCGGCTTCCACACCGACGCCTTCGCCGAGCGCTTCCGGCGGACGCTGGGGCAGCGCGCCCCGCGCACCGAGGTGCACCCGCTGGGCGTCGACCGGGCCGCCGTCGAACGGCTCGCCCGGCTGCGCAGGCCGAGGCCGCGCCCGGCCGCCGGGCGGGTGGTGCTCTCGGTCGAGCGCCTCGACTACGCCAAGGCGCCGGTCCAGAAGGTCGACGCCCTGGACCGCCTGCTGGAGCGCCGGCCGGAGCTTCGCGGGCGGCTCGTCTTCCGGCTCGTCTGCCCGCCGCCCGAGCCCGGCATCACCGCCTACGACTCCACCCGCCGGCAGCTGGAGCAGCGCATCGCCGAGGTCAACGACCGCTGGCAGCAGGGCCGTTGGCGGCCGGTCGACTACCTGCCGGGCAGCCTGTCCGCGGCCGCGGTCGTCGACGAGTACCTGACGGCCGACGTGCTGTGGGTGACGTCGTTCCAGGACGGGATGAACCTGACGGCCAAGGAGTTCGTCGCCGCCCAGGCCGCGCTGCCCGCCCGCACCCCGGGCGTGCTGGTGCTCTCCCGGCACGCGGGGGCCGCCGCCGAGCTCGGCGACGCGGCCCTCCTCACCGACCCGCACTCGCCGGAGGACCTGAGCACCGTCCTGGCCCGGGCCCTCACCCTCTCCGCCGCCGAACGCCGGGCCCGGATGGACCGGCTCTCCGAACTCCTCGGCCGCGAACGGCCCGCGGACTGGGCGGCACGGATCGTGCGGGCGATCCGGGACTCCGCACCGGAGGCCCTCCCGGCCCGTACGGGTGTCAGTTGACCCAGTCGAGCCAGAACATGAAGCACCGCTGGAAGGCGCCCGGCGCCCCGGCGCCGAAGGTGACCACCATCGCCTGCCCGACGGCGACGTCCGTCGGGTCGACGCCCGGTGACCACGCGATCTTCGCGTCGATGCCCGGGATCGAGCGGAACGGGGAGTACGCGCCCAGGCCGCTGCTCGCCCGCCCGATGACCGCGCCGTCGCGGCGCAGCTCGGCCCGGCACAGCCCGGTCGGCCGCAGCTCGTAGCCGCGGGCGCCGACGAGGGCGGTGCGGGTGCGCGCCTTGCGGCGCGGGTCCCAGCCGCGGCTGCCCCGGACCGTCGGCACGTGGTGGCCGTTGACGGACAGGGCGCCGTGCTCGCGGTCCGGCACCGCCGTGACGGTGGGTATGCCCGCGCCGGTGAGCCGGACGATGACGGAGGGCCAGCGGTCGTGGCTGATCTGGAGGGGCCCGAACGGGCTGTCGGCCACGCGCTGTTGCGACAGGTGGACCTTGCGGCGCTGAGCGGGGGCGGACATGCGCGATCGACTCCTGGATCTGCCGTGGGGGTGTTTCCGGGCCCGGACAGGGCGGGGTGCAGCCTACAGCGCCGTTCGGCGGCCCCGTCGGCGGGCCGGGTCGCGCTCAGGTGCAGGCCGCGCCGGACGCCTGCCGGTTCGCGGGGTCGACCATGACCGTCGGGACGATCGTCTCGTGCGGGAGCTCCTTGTGTTCGCGCAGCCGGTCGGCCATCTGCTGGACGGCGAGCGCGCCGACCTCGGCGCCCTTGATGAGGAGCGCGGCCCGCATCGCCGCCGGTCGGCCGGCCTGCCAGTCCTTGCAGGCGAGGTAGGCGCCGATGCCGATGCCGACGACGTTCTCCGGCCCGAAGCCGGCCTCGGCCAGGGCCTTGATGCCGCCTTCGACGTCCTCGTCGTTGCAGCCCCACACCACCCAGTGCCGGACGCCGGGGCTGGTGGACAGCGTGTAGGCGGTCCGCTTGCGGGCGTCGTCGACGGTGTTGGCCGCCCACACCTTCGCGTTCTTCAGGACGGCGCCGGCGTGGGCGGAGAACGCCTGCGCCGCCGCGTTCACCCGGTCGCGGCAGACCGGGATGTCGTCGTTCGCGACGGACAGCGTCCAGGTGTCGGCGGGCTTCCAGCCCGTCCTCCCGTACTCGATGGCCGCGCGTTCGCCGACCGCCGCGCCCATGGCGGCGCCGTTGAAGCCGACGCGCGGGACGAGTCCGTTGGAGAAGCAGGCACCGGGGTCGGGGTAGTCGGCGCAGAGCTGGTCGTCGGTGGAGAGCAGCGGGACGTCGGCGCGGCGGGCGAGGGCGACGAGGTCGGGGCCGACGGTCGGGTCGGGCACGACGGCGATGAGGCCGCCCGTCTTCCTGCCGAGGGCCGCCCCGGCCTCCTTGAGGGCGCGGTCGCGGTCGTTGCCGAGGTCGACGACGGTCAGCTCGACGCCGAGCTGCGCCGCCCTGGCCCTGGCGCCGGCCGCCTCGTCGACGAAGTAGCCCTGGTCGCCCTGCTTCTGCAGGAAGGTGATGGTCAGCGGGCCGTGCGCCGCCGGGTCGGGCGGGTCCGCCGAACAGCCCGTCAGCGCGAGGGCGAAGGCGGCGACGCCGGACGTGCACAGGCGCAGGCGCATGGAGGCTCCAAGGTGGGGGGCTTGGTGATTTGAACGTTCAAACACTCACAAACGAACGCGAAAGAACCCCGCGGTGGCAGGAAACGCCACCTTAACCCCCCCGTCAAGGCCGCCCCTCCGACGAACATAGGGCCGCTACCCGCACGGTAAACGGC
>NZ_JBHWGD010000196.1:0-5609 GCF_042733235.1 Kitasatospora sp. NPDC059722 | reverse complement strand
GGCCTGACGGCCCGGCAGCGGCCCGGTGCCAGGTTGTGGCGCCTGGCCACCGTGGCCCGGGCGATCAACCGCGCGTCACCGGCCAGGGCACCGCGAACGGCACGCCCGTCGAACTGTGGGACTGCAACGGCGGGGACAACCAAGCGGTGGACCCTGCCGTAGTCCGCAGGTGTGGTTGGCTTTGATTCCCTGTTCTAGTGACTGACCGTCACTGCGGGCGACGGTGCCCCGGCCTCGCGCACGCCGACCGACTCGGCGGCCTTGCGACGGCGGTAGTAGTGCACGGTCAGGATGCCGAGCAGCGGCCCCCAAGCGGCCAGCGGCCAGTACGACGCGTAGAAGACGAAGACCTGCCAGCCATGCGTGCCCAGACCGAGGTCGCCCCCGCCGTCGACCCTGCGACCGAGACTGATCATGATCATCGAATACGGCCAGAGCAGAGTGTTGAACGTCGCGCCGACGCCGGCCGGGATGACCGCGGCGAGGATCGGCACCCGGCGGCCGCGCAACCACGGGATCCACCGGGGCCACACCTCGCCCCACGCGCACACGAGACCGACCGCCAGGAACGCGAGGGTCTCACTGACCGCGCTCAGCCCGATGACGTACCACCACTCGCCGCCGAACCAGTCCGGCGGCGGGCGGCCGTCGGTCGGGGCATCCATCAGCGGGACCCGGAGGTCAACGCTCAGAATCCGCCAGAGCCCGGAGGGCAGCACGGTCAGCGAGATCGCGTAGGCGACCCGCACCGCCCAACGGGGCACTCCCGTCGCTGTCCGGCCGTGCAGCCGTGCCAGAAATGAGCCGGCGGTCATGGGGGTCCTCCTGGTCCGGACGCCCGGTCGGCGTGGACGGTCTCTTCGTCCGCCCGATCTCGTGGGCGCGCCTTGCGAATCGATGATCGCGGAGAGCGCCGGAGCGACACATCCTCCCTGGGAGCAGAGCGGCTCACCCGCGCGGGGGAGGCCGGTCCACACCTTGTGGCGGCCGGGCGCCCTGCCGTCGGCGCCGTCGGGTGACGTGATCTTCCGGTGAACTGCTTGACGATCGCGTAGCCGATGGCCTGGATCGGGTCCATGTCGGCGAGGCGCTGGTGCAGGTCGGGGATGGCGTCGAAGGTGCCGAGGCCGGCGAAGGTGGTGGCGTCCAGGAACGACACGGTGCCGGACTGGCTGTTGCCGACCAGGACGACGTCCCGCAGGCCGTCCGGCCCTGGCCGCCGGCGGCGTGTGCCGCTGCGGGGCAGGCCAGCGCCGGCAACACCATCGCGGCGCCCGCCGCGCGTGCTCTCAACCGCCGTGCAGTCATGGCTCGTTCCCCTTCGTCACGGTCCGGAGTGCGACAGGTGTGATCCGACCCGGACGGTCGGGCGATGGCCGCGACCGCCAACGTTGCGCCGCCGCACAGGCTTTCGGAGACAACCGGCCCGCCGAAACGTCAGGCGGCAGGGCCCGCGGGCGGTGTGCCGGTGACCGCCGCGCGGTACAGGGCGAGGGTGGCGCTGCCGAAGTAGGCGCTGTAGGACACCTGGGGTGTGTTGCCACCGGTGTGGTAGCCGCCGATGACCCCGACCACCGCCCAGCCGCCCGGCCACGGCACCAGCATGGGCCCGCCGCTGGTCCCGCCCGTGAAGCCGTCGCACGCGATGCGCGGGAAGGTCCCGGGGTCCGCCGGGTCGTCACTGGCCCATTCGGTGGTCCAGCTCCAGCAGCCCAGCGGCTTCTCCGCGCCGGCCGGATACCCGATCATCCGTACCGGTGCGTGGAAGTACCCCGTGTCGGTCAGCAGTTGGACGCCGCCGGTGACCTCCTCCAGACGCTCGCCGTCCTGGTTCGGCGCGGTGACCGCGAAGCCGAAGTCGTACGCGGCGCCCGCGTGGACGCCGAGGTCGTAGTACTCCCGCGCGACGTACACGCCGTCCTCGGCGACCGGGAAGATGCCGAACGGCTTCAGCCCATCGTGGTACTGCGGCACGAACCCCAGTCGGCGCGCCGGTGAGGTGCCGGAGTACCCCTTGAGGCAGTGTCCGGCCCCGAGCACGAGATCGCGGCCGGGGCTGCGGACCACCGAGCCGCTGCACGTGCGGCCGGTGCCGTTGGCGTCGGTCCAGAAGAACGCCCCGGCCTGCGGGATCCCGTCGAAGCTCCGGCTCGGCGGAATGTACTCCCCAGGCTGCGGCCCGTCCGCCGAAGGCTGTGTCTCCCCTTCGGCGTCGGCGGGCAGCGCGGCAGCCATCCGGGCGGCGGTCCAGTACGCCCCGAGCTCGGCCGCCGCCGGATGGCCTGCGGGCAGCGCTCCGGCGAACGCGGCCGGAGCGGCGAGCCCGACGCCCAGTGCCAGAGCGGCCGCGAACGCGGTGGCACGCCGGACGATCAATACCTGACGCATCGTCAATCTCCATCCAGCGAGGCGGATTGGCATGCCCATCATCGAGGATGAGGAGGAAATCACGAAGAGGAATCACCAACGGGGCACCATGCCGTGCGACGCCTTGCCCGGTCGCCCGTTTGCATCCGTCCCTACCGTCCGCGAACCCGTCTCGCACGTGTTCCGGGCGGGCCGGGCCGAGTGCCTCTGGGTGTCAAGGCAGTCGGGTGCCGGGTGGACCCGAGCGTGGCCGGCGGCGCGGGATCAGCGCCGGGACGCGGCTGCGGTAGGCCGCGTGGTCCGTGCCGAACTGTTCGGCCATCATGCCGTCTTCGGCACGGACCCTCAGCAGCAGCCAGGGGACGGCGGCGAGGAAGTAGGCGATCCAGACGCCGAAGCCGATGGCCAGGTTGCCTCCGGCGAGCAGGCCGAGCAGGCCGGTGTAGATGGGGTGGCGGACCATGCGGTAGGGGCCGTCGGTGCGCAGCTCGTGGTGCTCCTGGACGGCGGGAACACTGGCCCACATCGTGCCCAGGACCCAACGGGCCCACAGGAGGAGGGCGGTGGAGGCGACGGCCAGCAGGGAGCCCACGACGGCGAGTTCCGGTTGCCAGTACCGGAGGTGGTGCCAGAAGCCCTGCGTCCGGTCGAGCAGGGCGAACAGCGCGTAGACGGCGGCGGCCAGCAGGACGCGACGGAGCATCGAACGGCGCAGTCCGTGCAGCCAGCCGCGGATGCCGGAACCGCCCGCCACGGCGAAGTAGAGGACGCCCGCGATCCAGGCGGCGAAGAAGACCGCGACGCACGTGTCGGTGAGCCAGGTGGTTACCGAGCGTAGGGAATCCATGGGGCAAGGTTGCTCCGGCGGCGCAGTCACCCGCCACCACCCGCAGGTGGACGAACGGGGCCGCCATTCGTCCACCCACAGGTGGAGGCGTCGGGGAGGGGGGCTCGCCGACCCCTCCCCGCCCTGCGAAACAGCAGGTCAGCGCACGCGTCCGCGGGGCTTCAGGGGGATCCCGGGGAGCTCGGGGGCGGGCAGGCGGTCGCCCGGGTAGCCCTGGACGGCGCCGAAGCGGTCGGAGTCCGCGGAGCTCATCCACTCCTCGCGGGCTCGGGTAATGTCTTCGTGAGACCGCCCGATGAAGTTCCACCACATGACGATCTCCTCCTCGAACGGCGTGCCGCCGATCAGGACCGTCCGGGCCGGCTCGTCGCCGGTGTTGGCGAGGGTGATGGTGGTGGCGCCGGGGGCCAGGTAGCCGAGTTCGGCCGGGCGCACCGGCGTGCCCGCGAGCGTGACGTCGCCGCGGTCGACGAGCAGGGCGTGCTCGAAGGCGGGGTCGACGGCGAGGGTGAGGGTCGCGTGCGGGTGGATCGTGAGCTCGGCGCCGAGCAGCGGGGTGAAGGTGGGGACGGGGGAGGTGTCGCCGGCGAGGGTGCCGAGGAACACGCGGACCTCGCCGCCGTCCAGGGTGACGGGCCGCGGTGCGTGGTGGTGGAAGTCCCGTGTGGTGTGGCGGTGTTGCTCCGGGAGCGCCACCCATAGCTGGACGCCGTGCAGGACGGTGGTCGCGGGGGTCGAGACCTCGGAGTGGCTGATGCCGTGCCCGCCCGTCATCAGGTTGAGCTCGCCGGGGCGCACGTAGGCGTGGACGCCGAGGCTGTCCCGGTGCTCGATCTCGCCGCTGAACAGCCAGCTGACCGTCTGGAGGCCGGTGTGGGGGTGCGGGGCGACGTCCATCCCGCCGGTGTCGGAGACGTCGTCGGGGCCGTAGTGGTCGACGAAGCACCAGGCACCGATGAGCGTGCGGGCGCGCTGGGGCAGGGTCCGGCGCACCGTCATCGCCCGCGGCCCGCCCAGCGGCACGTCCCGGGCGGGCAGGATCTCCACCCGGGGGCGGGTCTCCCCGGTTCCGGCGTGCGGCTCGGCAGGATTGGTGCCGGTGGTGGTCACGGTGTGCTCGCTTCCTAAGAAGTTCTACTTTCAACTATCTTCGACTATCATGCCATGGCGCAGTGCCGCCCGACAGTGAAGACGTCCAGGGAGTTCCCGTGAGCGATGTGACTACGACCGTGACCGCCGCCCCCGCACGCCGCCGGGTGTTCGTCGACAAGGAGAGCCCAGCGGCCTTCCGTGCCATGCGCGCCACGGCCGACGCGGCGGGCGAGGCCGCCGCGGGTGCCGGGCTGGACCGGCGGCTGGTGGAACTGGTCAACCTGCGCGTGTCCCAGATCAACGGCTGCGCCTACTGCCTCAACGTGCACACCGCGGCGGCCCTGCAGGTCGGCGAGACCACGCAGCGCCTGGGCACCCTCCCGGCCTGGCGCGACACCCAGCTCTTCACCCCGCAGGAGCGCGCCGCACTCGCCCTCGCCGAGGCGACCACCACCCCGGCGGACTCGGTACTCCAGGAGGAGGCCTACACCGCCGCGCGCGAGGCGCTGACGGACGAGCAGATCTCCGCGGTGATCTGGGTGGCCATCGCCATCAACGCCTTCAACCGGGTGTCGATCCTGAGCAAGCACCCGGTGCGCCCGGTGGCGGTGCGCTGACGGTGCGGCGGGGGCCCGGCGCGGCTCCCGCAACCCGCGCGGACCTCGGGCGATCCGTGTGCGTGGCAAACCCCAGGCCGGCCCGGCGGGTTGGCGGGTGACCGCCAGTGGCGGCATGACGCCTGGTCAAGACCAGGTCATGGCGGTCAAAGCCTCGGTCATGGCATGGGCACCCACCTTGTCCACAGGTCCGGGCTTCGCTACCTTTCAGGCGCCGGAGCCATGACGGCTCCCGCATCTCACCCCCTGGCATGTCCTGGACATCATCAGCTCGGAACGGCCTCCGTCGCCCCGTCGGGCCGACGCCCCACGGCCGTACCGAACTCCCGGGCAGCCGTTTGCACGTGCGCGTTTCCCCCTCATCCCGGGCCTGCACGCGACCCCGCCGCCTCACATCGGCGTGTCCGCACGCCCGGGGCCGACCCCCATCCGGGAGGGCTCCGTTGCACAAGCTCATCCACACCGCCCTGCGGCACGGCGGACTCCGCGCCACCACCGCGACGCTCGGCGGCGGTGGCGTGGTGGCCCGGGGGCGCGCGGGGCGGGGGCGCGGCCGCGGGCGCTGTAGACGAGTTGCGTGGGGCGCCCCCGCACGTCCCCCGCGTGCGGGTCCCAGACGGGCGGCCGCGCCGCGACCGGGTCGGTGCGGGTGTCGCCGTTGATCAGCCCGGCGAGCGAGCGGGCCA
>NZ_JBHWGD010000195.1:0-5677 GCF_042733235.1 Kitasatospora sp. NPDC059722 | reverse complement strand
GAGACCGCCTCGGTCGGCACCGCCGACCAGGTGCGCGCGTTCCTCGCCACCGGCCAGTACCCGGGCAAGGACGACGACGACCGCGTCGCCCTCTCGCAGATCATGGCCACGGGTGGCCTGGGCGTGAAGGCCGCGGCCGGCAAGGCCCTGGACGGCACCATCGACGACGTCCGCGCCTTCCTGACCACCGGCCAGTTCAAGGCCCGCGACGACGACAACCGCGTCCAGGTCACCCAGCTGCTCACGACCGGCGGCCCCGAGGTCAAGGCCGCCGCCCAGGCCGTCCTGTCCGGCCCCGCCGACCGGCTGGTGCCGTTCCTGCAGAGCGGCCTGGCCAAGGCCCAGCAGCGCGACGCGATGACCGCCGCCCACGTGGCGACCATCCAGTCCTACCTCGCCACCATCGACGGCTCGGTCGCCCGGGCACGGCAGTACGCGGCCCAGGCCGCCCAGTCCTACGCCACCGCCCGCAACGCCGCCAACGAGGCCGCCGGCTACGCCAACCAGGCCGGCCAGTCCGCCCAGCAGGCCCAGGGCTTCGCCGCCCAGGCCGCCCAGTCCGCGCAGGCCGCCCAGGCCTCCGCCGCGCAGGCGGCCCAGTCCGCACAGCAGGCCCAGGCCGCCGCGGCCTCCGCCAACGCGGCGGCCCGCAGCGCCGGCTTCTCGGCGTCGGCGGCCACCAGCTACGCCGCCCAGGCCCAGCAGTTCGCGGCCGCCGCCAAGACCGCCTCCGACCAGGCCCAGGCCTCGGCCGCCGCCGCCAAGCAGAGCGCCGACCAGGCCGCCAAGGCCGCCGCCGACGCCCAGGCCGCCGTCTGGACCAAGCAGTGCGCCGACACCGTCGACGGCGTGCTGCAGGACCAGACCGCCACGGTCGACGCCCAGGGCCGGGTCTCCTACGTCGAGGCCGTCCCCCAGGACGACATGAAGACGGACCCGGTCAAGGACGACATGTCCCACTGCACCGCCGGTGACTACACCGAGGGCCGCAGCGGCATCATCATCAAGAACATCGACCCCAAGGTCTGGCACGACAACGGCAAGGGCGACACGGTCTGTGACGTCACGGTCAACGTCAAGATCACCGGCACCGTCAACTACGTGATGAAGACCTGCCCGGAACCGGGCCTGTCGATCGTCGCCTGCGCCGGCAAGTACAGCGTCTGGAACACCGTCGTCGTCAGCAGCACCCAGGTCAGCGACCAGCGCGACGAGACCGTCCAGCTGAGCTACACCGACTACAAGCTGCACTACTCGCCGCAGGCGCAGCTGGGCAACCTGCTGTACCACGCGCTGACCGACGACTTCGTCAAGTGCTACCACGACCCCGGCCTCAACGCGTCCTGCGCGTGGGCCGCGTCCAACTTCATCCCCTACGGCACCCTCGCCAAGGGCGCCAAGGCCATCGTCGCGTTCCGCTTCGCCCTGGAGACCGGCGTCGGCATCGAGGACGCCAAGCTCGCCGTCCAGGCGACGCTCAACGGCTACAGCCAGGCCGCCATCAGCAAGCTGACCTCCACGGCCGACATCGTCGCCAAGTTCCGCCAGACCCTGGCGGACGGCGTCGGTGCCGACGCGGCGCTGCAGGCCCTGAAGAACAACTCGGACATCGAGCGGGGCCTGGTCGACCAGCTGGGCGACGAGCTCACGATCGCCAACGGCGCCCGCGCGGGGTGCCCGACCAACAGTTTCCCGGCCGGCACCAAGGTGCTCATGGGCGACGGCACCACCCGGGCCATCGAGACCCTGCACGCCGGTGACGTGGTGCTCGCGGCGGACCCCGCCACGGGAACCAGCGGGCCCCGCCCGGTGAGCGCCACCGTCTACACCCCCGACGACCGCGACTTCACCGAGCTCACGGTCCGCGCCCCCGACGGCGGCCAGGGCGCGGTCACCGCGACCGACCACCACCCGTTCTGGGTGGAGTCGGCCGGCACCTGGACCGACGCCGGCGACATCCGCCCCGGCGACACGCTGCGCACGGACACCGGCGCCGTCGTCCAGGTCGCCTCGGTCCGCCACTGGACCGGCCTGGAGCCCGCCTACAACCTCACGGTCGAAGGCCTCCACACCTACTTCGTCCTCGCGGGCGACCGCCCGCTGCTGGTGCACAACAGCAGCCTGTGCCCGTCGCGGATCTGGCAGATCCTGCAGAAGCTCGGCCGGCGGCCGGGCGACGAGGGCCCGACCGCCGGGCAGGTGCTCCTGCGCGACGGCGACAACCTGGTGGAGTGGAAGGGCCCGGTGGTCAGCGGCAGCAACGGCGATCCCGCGACCGCGGCCATGGTCCAGGACATCAGCAACTGGCTCCGGCGGCCGGGTTCCACCGTTCCCCCGGTCCCGGGAAGCACGCTGATCTACCCGACCGCCGACCACGTCGAGACGAAACTCGCGTGGGTCATGGCACGGGACGACATCAAGTACGCGGAAGTCGTCATCAACAACGAGAAGGGGCTGTGCGGTCCCGCGTTCTCCTGCGGATACTCCGTTCCCGACATCCTCTACACTGACCAGATCCTGAAGGTCCGCTGGTGGAACAAGGCGGCAGGAAAGCTGGACGAGATAACGCTCTCAGGGACGAGGCCGCGCCCGTAATGATTCTTCACATGTCGTTCGACGGGGAAGACGCATATCCTTCCGGCCCCGAGGAAACCGACCGTCTGATCTCGGAGGCTTTCCGCTCCGTCAGCGTGAAGGAAGTCCGTGACGGGAAGTACGTCACGGGCGGCCAGGCCTCGTTCTGCTACACCGAGCCGCCGAAGAGGTTTCCCAGCACCTACCTCTTCGTCGCGGTCAACGAGCTGAGCGGCTTCGGCGCCCTCACCTGGTGCACGGACGGACAGGCCCCCCGGAAGGGCGGGATCTACGACCACGCGTGGATCTCCGACAACCCGGACCCGTCCGGGACGGACTCCCGGCTCGTCTCGGAGACGTACCACCCGAGGTTCCACGACCGGGCGAGCGCGATCCCGCTGCCCCTGGTCCGCGCGGCCGTCGAGGAATACTGCCGGTCCGGCACCGGTGAGCGCCCGGAATGCGTCGACTGGGTGAGCGGGGAGATCAGCGGCCAACGGCACGACCGCCCGCCGTTCGAGGACGAAGTGGTCCAGGGCCACACGGAGCCGAACTGGGACACCTTCTTCGACGGAGCCCCGCGGTCCGAATGACATCGCCGGGGCGGGGACATTCCCCCGCCCCGGCCGACAGGACTGTTCACCATCCCCGGAACACCGCGGCGGCGGCCCCCCCCCCGCCGCCGGCCCCCCCCCGCCGTGCTGTGTGGGCATGCCCGCGGGGGGCGTGCGCCGCTCACGCACCGGATCCGCATCGGGTCCGCACCGGGTTCCTCATCGGGTCCGCATCGGGTCCGCACATCGGGTCCGCATCGGGTCCGCGCCCGGGGGGCCGACTTGCGGAGGAAACGTCACCGAACCGTGATAATCCTGCGGCGGGCCGTCGCCCTCGCGTTCATCCGGAAATGTCCGCATTCGAACACCCGGGCCCCCGGACGGCCCGACCGCGTTTTTCCGTGCGGGGCTTGACCCCGGGTCAGGGGTGCGCCGGGGGTGCCCGCATGCTTTGACGTGCACAATTCCGCGACGATAGCTTCCGATTGATTCTTTCTTTGCCGGCTCGGGGGCGCTGGTTTCCCCTGGGCGTATCTCTCTTCTGGAGTGCCCGTGCGTACCGTTCGCAGACTGGCCTGGCCCCTCGGCGCGGCCCTTGCGATCCCCGTCGTCGCCGCCCCGATGCCCGCCGTGGCCGCCGATGCCGCCCCGCCGAGCGCGGTGGAGGGCTTCTCCTACCCCGACGCGGCGAAGGTCCTCGCCGACCGGAACATCACCCTGAAGACCGGCGACGGCCACATCGTCCTCGCCGACTGCGCCTCGGGCCCGGGTCTGGTCCAGCTGTTCAGCCGCGCCGCCAGCCCGAGCGAGGTCTGCTTCAAGATCACCGGCCCCACCGGGTACCTCGCCCTGGAGATCCCGCAGGTCTACAACATCAAGGGCGACGACCACACCATCAAGGCCACGCTGAACACCGCGGGCACCGTCAGCAGCATCGACGTCAACAAGAACGCCTGGACCCCGGTCGGCGAGGGCGGCACCAGCGGCTCCACCACGCTGCTGGAACTGACCGCCACCGACGGACCGGCCGCCCCGGCCAACACCGACTTCCCGGCCGTCGGCACGGTCACGGCCGGGCAGCCCGGCCGTGCCGACGCCCGTTCCTGCACCGCCACCCTGGTGGACCGTTACTGGGTGCTGACCGCCGCGTCCTGCTTCGGCGACCACCCGGCCGCCGGCGCGCCCGCGACCGCGAGCACCGCCACCATCGCCGGCCGCACCATCGCCATCGCCGAGCTGGCCCCGCGCGCCGAGCGCGACCTGGTGATGGCCCGCCTGACCTCCCCGCTGGACGGCGTCGCCCCCATCGCCGTCACCGGCACCGCCCCGGCGGCCGGGGACGGCCTGCGCATCCCCGGCTACGGCCGCACCGCCACCGACTGGGCGCCGCTCAAGCTCCACACCAGCGCCCACACCACCGGCGCGGTGAACCCCACCAGCATCGACACCGCCCCGGCCGCCGGCCAGGCCCCCGTCTGCCAGGGCGACACGGGCGCGCCGCTGCTGCGCGACCGCAACGGCACCCCCGAGATCGCCGCCGTCGCCTCCCTCTCCTGGCAGGGCGGCTGCCTCGGCACCCCCGCCACCGAGACCCGCACCGGCGCCACCTCCTCCCGCGTCGACGACCTCAGCGCCTGGATCCAGCAGGTGAAGGCCTCCCGTCCGGGCAGCCGGCTGTTCGCCATCGGCAGCGACAACCGGATATGGGCCAACGAGGGCTCCTACTCCACGAACGTGTGGGGCACCTTCGAGGCCGTCCCCCAGAACAGCGGCATCCGCCAGGTCAGCGCCGTGACCATGGGTACCACCGTGCGCCTGTTCGCCATCGGCAGCGACCAGCGCATCTGGAGCGCGAGCAAGGACGGCGCGAACGGCACCTGGAGCGCGTTCCAGATGGTGCCGGGCAACAGCGCCATCCAGCAGGTCACCGCCGTCGCCATGGGCGACAAGGTCCGCCTGTTCGCGATCGGCGGCGACGGCCAGATCTGGACCTCCACCGGCGACTACACCGCCGGCACCTGGAGCACCTTCCAGGCCATCCCCAGCAGCGCCATCAAGAACATCACCGCCGTCGCGATGGGCGACAAGGTCCGCCTGTTCGCCGTCGGCGGCGACGGCCAGATCTGGACCACCACGGGCGACTACACCGCCGGCACCTGGAGCACCTTCCAGGCCATCCCCAGCAGCGCCATCAAGAACATCACCGCCGCCACCATCGGCAACACCGTGCACCTGTTCGCCATCGGCGGCGACGACCGCATCTGGACCACCACCGGCGACTACACCGCCGGCACCTGGACCACGTTCAACGCCGTGCCCAACGCCGCCGGCGTCAAGCAGGTGGCCGCCACCACCATCGGCGACACCGCCCGCCTGTTCGCCATCGGCGCCGACGACCGCATCTGGACCGCCGACCAGAAGGCCGACAACAGCTGGACCACCTTCTACGCCGTCGCCAGCAGCGGCATCCAGGGCATCGCCGCCACCCCGGCCGGCTGACACCCGCACACCCATCGGGGGCGCGGCGGGGGCGGGGGGCCCCGCCGCGC
>NZ_JBHWGD010000194.1:0-5703 GCF_042733235.1 Kitasatospora sp. NPDC059722 | reverse complement strand
TGCCACTGATCGTCCTTCAGGTCCGAGGGGTACCGGCGTCGTTCCGTCACAGTCGATCCATACTGCTGACACGGGCCCGGCCGCTACAGGATCCTGGAACAGCGTCCGTGCCGGGCCCGCAAAAGCCGGACAGTTGGGGGGATTCCCCTATCGAACACCCTCTCAGGGGCACTCGGCCTCACCGAGCAGGGCCTGCTCGCCCTCGTCACGAACTGCGACGCAGTGCCGGACTCCACACGTGTCGCCCTCACGGTCGAGGAAGCCGCCCGTCGCCTCGGTGTCGGGCGGACCACGATGTAGGCCTCGTGTCCTCGGGCGAGGTGCCGTCCGTGATGATCGGCTGCTTGCGCCGGATCCCCGCCCAGGCGCTGAGCGACTACATCGCCGACCGTGGCGGTGCCACCGTCGCGCTCGTGGCTTGCGGGGGACGTCATGGCAAAGTCCCGTAAGCCCAACGGCGATTCGACCATCTACCAGGCCAAGGGCGGGCGGTGGCACGGCTACGTCACGGTCGGCGTGAAGGACAACGGCAGCCCCGACCGCTGGCACATCACCCGCAAGACCCGCCCGGAGATCACTAAGAGGAACTAACACAATGCTCGGACGCGCCTGTAGGTGATTACGCAGCAGCCAAGCTTGAGGAACGCCTCGTGGATGTCGTCGCGGATGTCCCAGCGGATCCGCAGGCGTCGGAAGCCGTGGATCCAGGCGTTTGTGCGCTCCACTACCCACCGGACGGTGCCCAGGCCTGAGCCGTGTGGCATACCTCGCCGAGCGATCACCGGCTTGATGCCGCGCTTCCCCAGCAGCCGGCGGTACTTGTCGTAGTCGTAGCCGCGGTCCGCGAACAACTGCCCGGGCCGGTGGCGCGGCCGGCCGGTCGTCCCTCGGATGTGTGGGATTGCGTCCAACAGCGGGAGCAACTGGGTGACATCGTGCCGGTTGCCGCCGGTCAGGGTGATGGCGAGCGGGGTGCCATGGGCATCGGTGATGACGTGGTGCTTGGAGCCCGGCCGGCCACGGTCGACCGGGCTCGGACCTGTTTTGGGCCGCCCCGACGGGCCTTGTGGTGTGAGCCGTCGATCACCGCCCTGGACCAGTCCAGCTTCCCGGCACGGTGCAGCTCGGTCAGCAGCACCTGGTGCAGCCGGTCCCACACCCCGGCCTCGTGCCAGTCCCGCAACCGGCGCCAGCACGTCATCCCGGAGCCGAAGCCCAGCTCCTGCGGAAGCCACTCCCATTGGATGCCGGTGTGCAGCACGAACAGGATTCCCTGCAGGCAGCCACGGTCGTCCAGCGGCAGCCGCCCCGGATGCCGCGAACGTCGCCGCCTGGCAGGCAGCAGCGGCTCAATCCGAGTCCACAGGTCATCTGGCACCACCCATGGCGGACCATTCATCCTTCCCACGGAAGAACCAACGACCCACTACGAAAAGAGACATGGCCCTACGAGCTCATTGTGTTAGTTCCTCTTAAGGCCGTCCGCGATCTGGAGGCCAAGCGCGACAAGGGTAAGGTGCCCAAGGCCGGGCAGCGCTAGACCGTCGAGAGCTGGCTCACCCACTGGGTCGAGAACATCGCGGCCCCCACCGTGGGCGAGAACACTATCGACGGCTACCGCGTCGCCGTCTACCACCACCTCATACCCGGCCTTGGCGCACATCGGCTGGAGAAGCTCGAACCCGAGCACCTCGAACGCCTCTACGCGAGGATGCAGAAGGCCGGCAGCTTGGCGGGGACCGCTCATCAGGTCCACCACACGGTCCGCGGGGCATTGAACGAGGCGGTCCGCCGTAAGGCCATCACCGAGAACCCGGCGACCATCGCGAAGGCCCCGGTGCTGGACGAGACGGAGGTCGAGCCGTACTCGGTCGAGGAGGTCCAGCGGCTCCTGCTCGAAGCGGCCAAGGCCCGCAACACCGCCCGCTGGGTCATCGCCCTCGCGCTTGGGTCTCCGCCAGGGGGAGGTGCTGGGACTACAGTGGGAGGACGTCGACTTCGAGGCTGGCGTCATCCTGGTGCGGCGTGGTCGGCTGCGGCCCCGCTACAAGCACGGCTGCGGTGACCGCTGCGGGCGCAAGCCCGGCTACTGCCCGACGAAGATCAACACTCGGCGGGAGACCAAGTCCACCAAGTCGAAGGCCGGCAAGCGGCCCATCGGCGTGCCCGAGGAGCTGATGAAGCTCCTGGTCCAGCACAAGGGGACGCAGGACCGCGAGCGCCTGCGTGCCCGCGACCTGTGGGTCGAGAAGGGGGTACGTCTTCACCTCGGAGGTCGGCGAACCGCTCAACCCCAACACCGACTACCACCGGTGGAAGGACCTGCTGAAGGCCGCCGAGGTCCGCGACGCTCGCCTTCACGACGCCCGGCACACTGCCGCCACCGTGCTGCTGATCCTCGGCGTCCCCGACGCCGTGGTCGACGCCATCATGGGCTGGGAGCCCGGCAAGTCCGCCCGGATGCGGCGGCGCTACCAGCACATGACCAGCCCCGTGCTCCAGCAGACGGCGGCCAAGGTCGGCGGCCTGCTCTGGCCTGCCCAGCCGAATGCAGCCGAGGACGATACCCCGGCCCCTGCAGCGGTGTCGGCTGCCCGCCCGGTGGAGTCCGTCTCCACCGAGGCGGCTGCCGAGTCTATGTCGGACCGGTCAGTGCTGTTCGTCGCATGCCTCGATGAGCACCGCATTCCATTCCTCCACCACGCGCATGCCCAGGCCGTGGTCGAGCAGTGGGGCGCCGAGCAGCCGGGCCGTGCGGCGGAGGCCGAGGAATGGGACCGGGTGAACTGGGAGGCGGACGGGGTGAGTGGCTCGTGCGCGGTACGTGATCGGTTTCCTGAAAAGCGGGTGGTCTTCCACGCCTTTGCGGTCCTCCGGCCTGACGGCGAGCGTCTCGATCTGGCGATGCTCGAGCAATGGGCCGTCATCGCATGGGACTTCGAGACCGGCCTCTACTCCGACCGGCCCGTCTCCTGGCGCACCGCTCGTCGCCCAGGAAGCTCCCAGTTGGTGGAGGCCCAGGTGCGCGGCACGGACAAGGAGGCGGTCGCTGCCGCGTATACCGAGGCGAAGGCCCAAGCCGTCGACCGGGCTCAGAACCCGGGCAAGTACGGCGATACCAGCGACTGGTAAGAGCGCACATTCGCCTGCTGCAGGGCCCCGACGTGACATTGGGGCCCTGCAGCAGGCGGCTATGGGCGAGGCGCCTCGGGCCTGGGCCCGATCGGCCCGCCCGCCTCGCAGCGTGCCTGTCCCTTCAGCCACCGACTCACGACCCCGAGCGGAGCTCCGATCTCTTTGGCGAGAGCCGTTTGAGTGGGCTGTGGTCCCTCTGAACGCCAGAAGCGCCACCGTAGGCGCTCGATCATTTCATCCGGGTGCCGCTGGCCCATGTGATGCTTCTCCCCCATGGGGCGGGTGCCGTGCAGCCGCACATCCGCCATGTTCTCGGCGTGGTCGCCGAGCTTCAGGTGAGCGGGGTTGTTGCAGTTGTTTCGGTATGCGGCCTCAGTGCATTTGTGAAGGACTTGCTGGCCTCGGATATCGGCGAGGGTCAGACCGTGAGCGACAACGTAGGCGATGCGGTGAGCGGGCGGCGTGTTCTGGCCGTCGAAGCGCATGAAGCCGTAGCCGAACCTATTGCGGGGCTTACCGATCCACGGCCAGCACACCTGTGGGCCGCCGGAAGAGTCCACCTGGGCGCGGAACTCGGAGATCCTAGCGGCACGTTCGAGGGCTGCCAGATCGGTGTCCTCAGGGATGTTCCACCCGCCGGGCGGGGGTGTCTCGGGGTCGTCCACGACCCGCGGGGTGGTTGGCCCGTCCATGCGGCCTTCCCGCCGGGCGCGGGCTTGGTCCCGGTTGTTCTCCGCTTGGCTGTCCAGACGCAAGTGTGCGGGGTTGCAGCAGGCTCGGTTGTCGCACAGGTGCCGCAACAGCAAGCCCACGGGCGCTTCGGGATGCCTGTGGGCGAGGGCATATGCGACAACATGCGCAGACGGTGGACCCACCAAGTTCTGACCTGACGAAGCCCACCCATAGCGATTGCGAGTCGTACCAGTCCATGGCCAGCACGCCATCGGGCCACCGGCGCGATCGATCTGCTTCCAGATCAGGACCTCGCGATAGAGACGGCGCTCGGGAGTCTCCTTCGGGCCGTAGAGGACGCCACCATCGGTGACCCGCTGGCCTTCGGTGCCGTGGAGGTGTTTGTACGTCTTGCCGTTCACCAGTTGGTTGATCCGGGACAGCGTCGCACCCAGGGCGGCAGCTATCTGGGTCTGTGTCATCTCGCCCGACCTGCATTTCTCCAGCGCCCAGAGAGCCTGCGTGTCCGTCAGGGACTGTCTCATGGTCGGGAGAGTAGGGCCGACTGCTGACAAACGGACCCAGGCGGCAGTGGCACCTGGCACACTCGCGCCATGACGACCGGCCAGTCCAACTCCACAGTCGCGCAGCCTCCCTGGTGGCGTCTCCTCAGTCGACTGCACCACCAGACAGTGGAGCGTCGGATCGCCTCCGCACAGCAGGCAGCGAACGTTTTCGGAACGCAGATCGATGAGTCGGCCCTGCGAAAGGCACTCACGAAGCGTCCGCACTGGTTTGCGGACCTGGCATTCGTGATCGTGCTTGGGGGGCTGGGCTGGAAGTTCATCTCCTGGACCAATGCCAACTACTGCGCGACCCCTGGCGTTGACCCCAGCGGGTGCGCCTCGGCTGCACGAGTCACTGCTATGCAGATCTTCCTGCTGATCATTGTCTCCCTTGCGGCGGTGGGTGCTGTCCTCACCGATAACCTCCGCGTGCGACGCATCAACAAGAGCGCCGTGGTGTTGGTCTACGCTGTGCGCGTTCTTGAGCTGTGCTCCCGGGTAGCTGGTGGCGAGCACCCGGCCTACTCGGACACCGCGGAGCTGGTCGGCAAGGTGGGGAGGCTACGCGAATCATTGATCTACTCGGCTGCGCGGGCGGCCTCCGACCTCACCGTTAACACGAAGGCCGACCGTGAGGTGCGAAACCGGGCAGCCCAGGTGTCGAACCACCTGGGCTGCATCGCCGACTCCGTGGCCGGAGACCCGGTGAGCGCGGCTAAGGACATCGGCGGTTCCGTGGCCCTCATCATTGACTCGGTGACCCGCGGAAAGTGGGACGACCTTCTGCAAGGCAAACCTCTCGCGACCGGCAGCCACGAGCAGCCCAGGAAGGGACCGAGGCAGAAACGGCCTGTGACAGCTGATGTCGTCGAAGGCCGGAGCCTTGCTGTGGCCTTCGTGGCCTCCCTGCTTCTCGTCGTCGTGATCTACGGGGGGCTGAACGTGATCAACAGTGTCCCGATCACACCGTCCCTCTTCCTCTCCGCCCCCATGCTCCTAATCTTCACCTTCATGCTGCTCGCCTACCGTCACGGTCTGATGGCTGCTCGGCGGATCGTCGGAGTCGTGCTCAGTGTTCGGCGATCTATTCGATCGAGCACGGGGGAGACCGAAACGGAACCAGACGCGAAGGCCGAGGAGCCGCCAGTTGCCGCCTGACATGGGGGCTGCGGGCAGCGAGGAACCGGTCACGACAGTGACTGCAACCAAAACTGCAACCACGAGACGACGAAGGCCCCCCCCCCCCAGCGGGGACGGCCCCCACTGGTGCCACGCCGGCGACGGGCGGGGGGTGAATAAAAGAAAAAGGGGGGGGGGGGGCCCCACACAC
>NZ_JBHWGD010000193.1:0-5706 GCF_042733235.1 Kitasatospora sp. NPDC059722 | reverse complement strand
GTTTTTTTTAAAAACACCCGTTTGTCCCCCGGCGTGGGGTGGGCCGACCCCCCCCCCTCGCCCGCGGCGGCGGGCTGGTGGATGGCGACGAGGCCGGCCTCGGCCAGGTCGGCCACGAGGATGCGGGCGACACCGAGCGGCACGCCGGCCAGTGCGGAGATCTCCGCGATGGATTTGACCTCACGGCAGAGGTTGACGATCCGGGCGTGCTCGGGCAGCAGGCCGCCGGTGCGCTCGGCCGATCCCGTGGTCGAGATCAGGGCCTCGATGGCGAGCTGGTAGCGGGGCCGGGTCCGGCCGCCGGTCATCGCGTACGGGCGGACCAGCGGCTGCTGCTCGTAGCCGTCGGACTGCTGCCCGCCGTAGCCGCTGCCGTACCCGCTGCCGTACGGGCCGGCGGGTGTCGAGGGCGGGGTCATGGGTCCTCCTTGTGCTGCGGCCTCGGGCAGCAGGTTCCAGCTGGGGCGTTCCAGCTGAGGCGGGATCAGCTGCCTGAGGGTAGCTGAGGGTCGAGCGCCGGGACCGGTCGGGTCGGACCCGGCGGGGAGGTGGGACGGTGGATGGGTGGGTGCCGTGCGGGCCCCCGGTCAGTGCAGGAGACTGCCCTGGAGTTCTGCGCGGAGTGCGGGGGTGAGGACGGCGCCTGCGCGGTCGACGAGCAGGGCCATCTCGTAGCCGACGAGGCCGATGTCGGAGTCGGGGGCGGCCAGGACGGCGAGGGCGGAGCCGTCGCTGACGGCCATGAGGAACAGGAAGCCCCGTTCCATCTCGACGACGGTCTGGTTGACCTCGCCGCCCTCGAAGATCCGGCTGGCGCCGGAGGTGAGGGAGGTGAGGCCGGAGGCGACGGCGGCGAGCTGGTCGGCGCGGTCCCGGGGGAAGCCCTCGGACATGCACAGCAGGAGGCCGTCCGCGGAGACCACCACGGTGTGGGACACCCCGGGGGTGTTGTCCACGAAATTGGTGATCAGCCAGTTCAGGTTCTGTGCGGCCTGGCTCATCTGGTTCAACTCAACGCTCCTGGTGATCTGCGCCGTTGCCGTCGCTCCGGCCCCCGAAACTATCGAACCCGGGCTGCTGGGCACCATGCTGGAAGCCGGGCCGGCCGGGCTGGCCGACCTGCTCCGCGCCCGCCCGGCGGCCCTGCTGGATGCCGCGGCGGAGGTTGGTCAGCCGGCCGCGCACCTCCTCGGGGGCCCGGGAGACCTGGGGACCGGTCAGCGGGGAGGCCTCGGCGGTGCCGGAGACCAGGTTGGCCTGCGGGGTCCGCCGGGGGAGGCCGGACATCGTGACGCCGCTGGTCGAGGGCTCCCGTACCTGCTCCGCGCGGCGCCAGCGCTCGTCGTTGGCCGACGGACGCCACGGGGCGTCGCCCTCACCGGGCTGCGGCTGGCCCTGGGGGACCTGCTGCTGCGGCGCGGCCTGCTGGCCGGGCTGGCCGTGCTGGCCCTGGGGGGCCTGCTGCCGGGGCGGACGGCCCTGGGGCTCCTGCCGGACCTCCGGCGCCGACGTGCCGGGGCGGCGCGGCTGGTACGCCGGCGGCCGGGCGTCCTGCGCGGCCCACGGCTGCTGCCCGGCGCCGCCCTCGGACGAGCCGGTCGGCAGCGCCATCGGCTCCTGGCGGACGGGCTCCGGACGGGCCTGCTCCTGGCGGACCGGCTCCGGGCGCACCGGGTTCGGCACGTTCGGCAGCACCGGCTCGACCAGGCCGAGGCCCAGCGGGTCGCGCGGGTCGATCTGGCTGGCCTCGAAGCGCGGGCGGGCGAACTGCTGGGTGCTCTCGACCGGGGCCGGTTCGGCCGACGGGAGCTGGGCCTGCGGGGCCTGCTGCTGCGCGAGCTGCGGCTGGCGGTCGCGCTGCGGCGCGTCCGGGCCGGGGCGCTGCGGGCGGCGAGGACCCTGCGGACCCTGGCCGCCGGGGCCCTGCGGACCCTGCGGCCCCTGGGGACCCTGGCCGCCGGGGCCCTGCGGACCCTGCGGACCCTGGCCGCCGGGGCGGCCGGGCTGGCGGCGCTGCGGCAGGCCGTCCTGCGGGCGGTTGCCCGGGCGGGCGCCCTGGCGCGGTGCACCCGGCGCACCGGGTGCACCCGGGCGGCCGTGCTGCGGCTGCTCGCCGGTGCGGGGACCACCGTTCGGGTCGCCACCGGGGCGCGGGCGCTCCTGGCCGGGGCGGCCGGGCGCACCCTGCGGTCCGCCGGGCTGACCGGGGCCACCGGGCTGGCCGGGGCCGCCGGGCTGCTGGCCGCGGCGGGGCAGGCCGGGGCCGCCCTGCGGCGGGCCCTGGCGGCCGGGGCCGCGCTGCGGCAGGCCGCCCTGGGCCGACTGCTGCGGCTGCTGAGCCTGCTGGGGCTGCTGGCCCGGCAGACCCGGCTGACCCTGCGGGACGACCGGGTTCTCGCGGAGCGCCTTGCCGACCTGACGGGTGGGCAGGCCGCCGGTGCGTCCGCCGGGCGCACCGGGAGCGGTTGGGGCACCCGGCGCCGCCGGGGCGGCCGGACCGCCCTGGCCGAGCTGCGGGCGGCCCTGCGGGGCACCGCCGGCCGGGCCCTGGCCGAGCGCGGCCGGACCGCCCTGGCCGGCCGGCATCTGGCGCTGCTGGCGCGGCGTCGGGGCGACCCCGCGCTGCTGCTTGGCCTGCGCCGGACCGGGGCGGCCGGCGGTGCGGCGGTCGGCGGAGTTGGTGACGTCCACCGGGAGCATGACGAGCGCGGTGGTGCCGCCGGAGTCGCTGGGGCGCAGCTGGATGCGGATGCCGTGTCGCAGGGACAGGCGGCCGACCACGAAGAGGCCCATGCGGCGGGAGACGGAGACGTCCACCGTCGGCGGGTTGGCGAGGCGCTCGTTGATCTCGGCGAGGTCGTCGGGGCTCAGGCCGATGCCGGTGTCGTGGATCTCGACCAGCACGCGGCCGTCGGGCAGCGCGTGGCCGGTGACCCGGACGCGGGTCTGCGGGCTGGAGAACGAGGTGGCGTTCTCCAGCAGCTCGGCGAGCAGGTGGACGAGGTCGTTGACGACGCGGCCGGCGACCTCGGCCGACGGCACCGCGGCGAGTTCGATGCGCTCGTACTGCTCCACCTCGGACGCGGCGGCGCGGAGCACGTCGACCAGCGGGACGGGGCGGGTCCAGCGGCGGCCCGGGTCCTCGCCCGCGAGGACGAGGAGGTTCTCGCCGTTGCGGCGCATGCGGGTCGCGAGGTGGTCGAGCTTGAAGAGGTTGGCGAGCTGGTCCGGGTCCGCCTCGCGGCTCTCCAGCTCGGAGATGAGCGACAGCTGGCGCTGGATGAGGCCCTGGCTGCGGCGCGAGAGGTTGGTGAACATCGCGTTGATGTTGCCGCGGAGGAGGGCCTGCTCGGCGGCGAGGCGGACGGCCTCGCTGTGCACCATGTCGAACGCGTGGGCCACGTGGCCGATCTCGTCCGTGGAGTCGACGGCGACGGGTTCGACGGTGACGTCGACGTCGTGCGGGTCGCTCTCGGAGAGCGTCTTGACCAGCTCGGGCAGCCGCCGCTCGGCGACGTCCTCGGCCGCGGCCTGCAGGCGGGTCAGCGAGCGCACCATCGAGCGGGCGATCAGACCGGCGCCACCGAGGGCGACGAGCAGCACGAGGGCGACGGCGCCGGCGATGATCAGGGCGTCGGTGTCGGCCTGGGACTGGAGGTCCTGGGCCTTTCCGTCCAGGTTCTCCAGCAGCTTGGACTCGATCCGCTGCTCGGCCTTGATCTTGGCGGTGGCCTTCTCGTACCAGTCCTTGTAGCTGACCGGGTCGGTCTGGTGGATACCGCTCTGCTGGAGGATCGAGCGCGAGTAGCGGTCGGCGTCGGCGACGACGTTGTTGTAGCTCAGCTGCCCGCGCAGGTTGTCCAGGTCGTGCGCGGTGTAGATGTTGTTGAACGTCGTGAGCGCGTTGTCGTACGTCGTGCGCAGGCGGATGCCGAAGGACTCGTCGCTCAGGCTGAGGTCGGGGGCCTTGGGGTTGGCGAGCGCGGCGCTGATCAGGGCGCGCTGCTGCGAGGTCGCGTCCTTGGCCAGCGAGAACTGCTGGAGCGCGCGGGTCGCGACGACCAGGTCCTTGTTGTTCGACGCGAGCGCTATGTCCTGGGTGATGGACAGCAGGTCGCGGATGATCACGTCGTACGCGGTGATCGTCGACTGGATGTTCTGGTTGTTCTGGTACGGCGTGTTGCGCGCGTCCGAGATCGAGTTGAGGTCCTTGCGGATCTGGAACAGCAGCGCCTTGCCGCCGGAGAGTTCGAGGTTCTCGAACTTGTCGGAGGAGGCGGTGAAGGTCCGGCTCAGGTCGTCGGTGGTCTTGCGCGCGGAGACGATGTCGTCGTCCAGCGGGTCGCTCGGCCGGTTGGTGATCGGGCCGGCGCTGATGTCGCGCTCGGTCTGCAGCGCGTCGGCGAGGTTGGTCGCCTTCTTGGCCAGGTCGGACAGGTTGGCCATCTGGGCGAGCTGCTGCGAGGCCTGCATCGAGGTCTGGATGCGCAGGCCACCGAGGACCAGCGAGACCAGGACGGGCAGCGCGAGCAGCGCGATCAGTCGGGTCCGGATCCGCCAGTTGCGCATCGCGAGCCGGCTCAGACCGGTGGCGCGGCGCCTGGTGAGGGACGTGCGGAGCTTGTCGCGGGCGGATTTCCGGTCCTGGCTGTCCTGCTCCGGGCGGCCGGTGCCCTCGGGCGTCGGCGGTTCGGCCGGGCCACCGGGGGCCGCCGCCGGCTGGGGGGCTGCCACAGGCTCGCGCGACTCCGGGTTCCCCGCGGCGCCGCTACCCCTCTTGAAACGTCCCTGCACTGGCGTCGCAACCTCTGGACCGGGCGTCCCGCCGCGTTGCCACGGCCTGGACGGTGTCGAGTTTCCATCCGCACCCCGGCCGGTCCGGGAGAGCGGGCACCGGGGTGGACTGCTCCCTACCCACGGTCCGTGGCATTCCAGCACAGCGAGGGAATCCCAACAAGGGCCGCCGGGAACCATCGGTCACGGCTACCGACCGCGTGCGCGGTTTCACGGACTGTGCGGTAACCGGACCGGAATACCGCCTTTTTCGGACACTCGTCCGATACATGCCAACGGGACCCTAGATCGACAAGAGTCGCAGACCTGCCGGAATGCCCGGTATCGGTGTTTTGTCGGGAAATCCCGTTCCGGTGAAATGTCGGATATCGGAGATTTGCAGACCTATTTGTGAGCAAAATCACAGGCGAATGTGTAGCTTTGGTCACGGTCCCTGTGGAATGAGATCTCGTAACCTGGCTGCATCCGGAGCACGGCCCCGATCAGCCTGCCCAGAATCCCTCCGAATCAATCGGACTCACTCAGGCCGTGCCGCCGCCGTCGTGGCGCGCCCGGCCGCGAACACGAGGTGCTGACTCGATGTCCCAGGCGAAGAAGGCCACCAAGTCCACGCTGCCCTGCCGCTCCACGGCGAACCCGCGCCGGACCACGCTGGCCTCGGTCGAGGACTTCAGCAAGATCCCCGGCGCCCGCAAGCCCGAGGACAAGGCCGTCACCTACTCGACCGACCTGCCCGGCAACACCGCGAACCCGCGCCGCACCCAGCTGATGGTCGCGCCGGTGGCCGTCCCGCAGGACTGATCCCGCCCCGCGCCGCGGGGAGTGGGGGCGCCCCCGCGGCGCCGCCCGCGGGGCCGCCGCCGGGGCGCGGGGGGGGCGCCGCGGGCGGCCCCCCCCCGCCGGGCCCCGGCC
>NZ_JBHWGD010000192.1:0-5719 GCF_042733235.1 Kitasatospora sp. NPDC059722 | reverse complement strand
TTTGTTTTTTGTGTGGTGTTCGTCACCCCCCGCCCCACTCCGGGGGGTTGCCGCGTGGGGGTGGGGCGGGGGGTGGGGGGGCCCCAGCTCTCGGGGTTGAGGCGGGAGATCACGGCCGGAAGGCCGGCAGGCCCTTGAACGTCGAGACGGGGGCCGGGGCGGCCGAGCCGTCGGCCGGGAGGGTGCTGATCCCGTCCGGGGTGCGGACGGCGATTGTCTTCCCGTCCGGGGACCACGCGGGCTCGGTGTAGTCCGTGGTGGCGGACGGGGTGAGGTCCTTCTCCTTGCCCTGGTTCTCGGTGTTCTTCGAGAACAGGTGGTCGTGCCCGTTCACGGAGCGGACGAAGACGACCTGCTCGCCGTCGGGGGAGAGGGCCGGCTGCGAGCCCTTGCCCATGTCGCGGGTGTTGGCCCGGATGTAGTCGTCGTAGATGTAGACCTCGCCGTTGGGCGTGTTGGCGTACGCGACCTCGCCGCGCTTGCCGCCGGCGTTCGACCAGGTGTTGCCGGTCGCGGGCGGCTGCGTGACGCCGGGGCCGCCGCCGTCGGAGATGGCGGGCGTGACCGCCTTGGGGGCGGTGCCGCCCTTGACGGGGACCGACTCCAGGGTCAGGACGCCGCCCTTGGCCGAGGAGAACACGATGTTGGCGAAGCGCTCCAGGAACCCCGGGCTGTCCGAGACGGCGTCGCTCTTCTCGGCGTGCTGCCAGCTCGGGTGGGACCAGGTCTCGCCGCCCGGGTTCTTGGCGAGGACGACCTTGTTGCTGCCGTCCGGGTTGGCGGTGACGAGGTCGCCGTTGCCGTTGACGAACGCGGCGTGCTTGCCGTCGGGGGACCACGCGAGGTCGCGGACGACGGTGCCGAAGTCGACGGTGGTGCCGTTCATCACGACGGTCTGGGTGCCCGTGCTGATGGTGAGGTGGTTGGCCGCGCTGGTGCCGTTGACCTCCTTGGCGCCGCCCGTGCTGCCGGTGCTGCCCGTGCCGCCGGAACCGCCCGTCGAACCGCCCGCGCCGCCGCTCTTGCCCGGCGCGGCCGTGCCGGGGGCGGTGGTCGGCTCGGGGCCGTTGCCCGTGTCGTTGGGACCGCAGGCGGAGACCAGGACGGTGCCGGCGGTGGTCATCAGGGCTATCGCGGCGACGGTGCCGAACCGGTTGCGGACTGTGGTGCGAACGGACATCTTCCAGGTCCCCCTCGTGCGTTGCTCGCTTACAGGTAGGAGCCTCGCAGCCGCAGGTCCGCGCCGCGTCGACGACGTGTCACAGCCGTGGAACAGCCCCACCGGCGGGGAACTCCGCGCTATCGTCCTTGTCGGAACGCGGCGGAGCGTGACGGCCCGCCACGTCCGCCCGTCTGTCCGGACCGGGAGGGGAGACCGCGATGACCGCCGCCCGCAAGCCCGCCGAACTGCTGGAGTTCTCCGACGACCTGCACGTCGAGGACATCGACCCGCTGCGGACGTTCCTGGCCGCCAGACTGCGCGAGATCGTCGCCGCGCAGCCCGACGGCAGCGACGCCCATTTCGCCGCCGAGCGCCTGGAGCAGATCACCTCGGCCGACTGCATCCAGCTCGCGGACCTCCTGGTCGCCTGGGAGGTCGTCCTGGAGGAGGAGCGGACGGAGGAGCCGGGCGAGACCCAGCGGCTGCGCCAGGACGTGTCGATCTGGTGGGCGCGGCTGTGCCGGACGGCCGACCGCTTCCGCGACCACCCGGACCACAATCCGCGGTGGCGCCGGCTGGACTACATGAACCTCTGGCACGCGGAGTTGATGGCGAGCCTGACGGACGCCGCCGGCGGCGTGTACGGCGACGGCGCCCACCCCTGACCCGGGACCCGGTCGGCCCGCGTTCACCGCCCGCGTTCACCGCCCGAGGATCCGCCGCAGCCAGCGGGTGCGGGCGTCGAGGGCGTCCCGGCTGAGGGCCGCGTGCGGCGCGAGGGTGTCGAAGCCGTGGAACGCCCCCGGCCAGACGTGGAGTTCGGCCGCGCCGCCGGCCCGCCAGATCGCGTCGGCGTAGGCCACGGCCTCGTCCCGGAAGGTCTCGGCCGACCCGACCTCGACGTAGGCCGGGGGCAGCCCGGCGAGGTCGGTCGCGCGGGCGGGGGCGGCGTAGGGCGGCAGGTCGGCGGAGCCGTACCGCTCGCCGAGCACGGCCTGCCAGGCGGTGGCGTTGGAGGTGCGGTCCCAGGTGTCACGGCCGGCCAGCTGGTGGCTGGAGTGCGTGTCGCCGCGGTCGTCGAGCATCGGGCTGAGGAGCAGTTGGCCGATCGGGGCCGGCCCGCCGCGGTCGCGCGTCAGCAGGGCGAGGGCCGCGGCGAGCCCGCCGCCCGCGCTCTTGCCGCCGAGGACGACGCGCTTCGCGTCGAGGCCCAGCTCATCGGCGAGTTCGGTGGTGTGGAGGAGCCCGGCGTAGCAGTCCTCGACGGCCGCCGGGTACCGCGCGCCGGGTGCCAGCCGATAGTCGACGGAGACGACGGCGAGCCCGAGCGGTTCGGCCGTCTCGCGCAGCAGGCGGGGCAGGACGGACCACGCGTTGCCGGAGATCATCCCGCCGCCGTGCAGGTAGTACAGGACGGGCAGCGGCCCGTCGAGCCCGGCGGGCCGGGCCGTCACCAGCCGGACCTCGCTGCCGTCCCACGCGACCGGCGCCCGCAGCTCCGCGACCTCGAACCGGCCGCCGTCCCGCAGCCGTTCGGCCGTCGGCCGGGGCCGGGAGGCGGTGTCCCGGGCCTGCCAGGCCGCGAGCCCGGCCGGCGTGAGCGGCTCCGGCGTGCCGACGGCCGCCAGCGCGGCGTGCAGTTCCGGGTCGAAGGCGACACCCATGAACGAACCCCCCTCATCTCGGTAACTTTTGTTACCGCGAACCGACTTCGTAAACTATGGTTGTCACATGATGATGCCTGAGATCACCCGGGAAGAACAGGCGGCACTCGACAAGGCTCTCTGCGAGGCCCTGGACCCGCTGGCCGCGGCCATCCGCGCCCGGCAGAGCGGGCTCGCGCAGGAGCGCATGTGGGACGCGGACCCGGCGGAGGTGGCGCTGTCCGTCCTCGCCGCCTGGAAGGTGGTGGACGGCGCGGTGAAGCAGCTGACGGCGACGGCGGCCGGCACCGCCGGTTCGTACGGGGCGAGTTACGAGCAGCTCGGTGCCGTGTGGGGCATCACCCGGCAGGGCGCGCGGAAGAAGTGGCCGGACGCCGTCCAGCGCCCGGCGCAGGAGGCGGGCACGCTCGAACTCTTCGGTGGGACGGCGAGGTTGGTCCAGGCGCCGGGCGGCGGCTGGGGCTGGACGGCGACGGGGGCCGACGGTGTCTTCGGTGCCGCGGAGGACGGGGTGCACCACGTGAGCGCGGAGGTGGCCGCGGCCCACGCGGGGGCCTTCCTCAGGGAGCACGCCTGACCGTGCGGGCGTGGGCTCAGGCGTCGTGGGTCGAGGCGTCGTGGGCTCGGGCGTCGTGGGCTCAGGAGTACAGCGCGATCCGCGGCTCGACCGTGCCGTGGGCGGGCGCGAGCACCGTGAGCCGGTAGTGCTCGGTGAGCGTGTGGTGGCCGTGCAGGACGATCTTCGCGGTGGTGAGGCCGGTGAACAGCGTGCCGGTCTGGCTCCCGAGCTGCACGGTCCGCCACCGCCCGTCGGAACCGAGCAGTTCGAGCCTGACGTCGGACGTGACGAGGAAGGGGCCCTTGTCGGGCGACTCGACGAGGACCTGCGGGGCCACGGTGCGGTCCGCGGAGGAGGGGTTGCGGTAGGTCACGGTGATCCGGTGCGGCGTGCGGTCGGCCGGCAGCGGGCTGCTCGGCAGGTTCACGAACCCGACCGGTGCCGCGGCGGCCGTCGCCGCCGGCGGGGGAGCGGACGCCACCGCCTGCCCGGGGGCGACCAGCGCGATGGCCGGGAGGGCGGCGAGGGCGACGGCGGTCAGGACCGGACCTCTGCGGGGGATCCTCCTGCTGGGCATGGCGCCTCCTTCGATCGTCGACGGCACGCCCGGTGACCGATGGGGATCCGCGGGTGCACGGACGGTCGCCGCTCGGGCGGGCTGTACGTATCCACGGTGCACGCCAACCGCATCCGCCGCATCCGCCGGGGCCCGCGGCCCGCTGCGGAGGCCGCCGGAACCCGTACGTTCTCGCGGTGATGTGCGGGGTTCGGGGGAACCGGCCCGGCGCTCGGTCGGGGGTGGCATGATGTCCCGGCCATGGCTGCCTCCCGACCCGAGGCGCTGCCGACACCGGTTCGCGCCGCCGCGCTCGACCTTCGCGTACTGAGGGCCCTGCCCTTCGCGACGGTCTGCGTCGTGCTGGCCGCGGCCGGGCACGTTTTCGCCTCCGGGAGCCCGGTCCCGCCGGGCGCGCTGTTCCTCGGGTGGGTGCTGTCCGGCACCGCGGCGGCTTTCGGCGCGCGACGGGAACGCTCGGCGCGGGCGATCATCGGGAGCCTGGCAGGCGCACAAGGGGGCTTGCACGTCCTCTTCCACGCTGCCCAGGCCTCGCGCGCGGTCCCGGCGAGGGGCGAAGCGGACACCATGGCCGATATGCCTGGCATGCCTGGGATGTCAGGGATGGGCGGGCGCCCCGGCGTGGCGATGGCCCACGCCGTGACGGGCGGCGGCGGGGCGCTCCCGCACACCGCCGTCGCGGCGACGCACGTCGCCTTCTGGTGCCACGCGACGCTCCTCGGCCTCAGCCCGGCCATGCTCGCGGCGCACCTGGCCGCGACCGTCGCCGCCGGCTGGTGGCTGCGGCGCGGCGAGGCGGCCGTCTGGTCGCTGGTCCGGCTCGCGGCCGGCACCGCCTCGGCCGCCGTGCGGGCCTGCGCGGATCAACTCCGCGGCGTGCTGGCCCTGTTCGAGGCCCTGAGCGACGGGCTCGGCGGCCGGTCGCGGGCGGGCGCCGTGCGTCGGGTGCCGGCGTACGACTGGTGGGGTCCGGTGCGGTCGGCGCCGCTCCGGCACGTGGTGATCAGGCGCGGTCCGCCGCTGGGCGCGGCCGCCTGACGGGACCGTCCCGTTGCGGCCGTCCGCCCGCCCCTGACCACACCCATGCCTTCCCTGGAGAAGACACCACCCATGAGAGCCTCCTCCGCGATCCGCCTCGCCGCCGCCTCCGCCCTGGCCGCCACGGCCGTGCTGGCCGGCGCCACCGCCGCGTCCGCGCACGTCACCGTGCAGCCGTCCAGCGTGCCGAAGAACGCGACCGACCAGACCTTCGCGTTCCGCGTGCCGAACGAGGACGACAAGAACAGCACGGTGAAGGTCGAGATCGACTTCCCGGTCGACCACCCGATCCCGTCCGCCCTGGTCGCGCCGGTGGCGGGCTGGACCGACCGGATCCAGACCACCAAGCTCGCGACGCCGATCCACACCGACGACGGCGACATCACCGACGTGGTGTCGCAGATCGTCTGGACCGGCGGCCAGATCGCCCCCGGCCACTACCAGGACTTCACCGTCGACCTCGGCGCGCTGCCCGAGGGCACGGACAAGGTCGTCTTCAAGGCGCTCCAGACGTACAGCGACGGGAACATCGTCCGCTGGATCGAGGAGCCGCAGGAGGGGCAGCCCGAGCCGAAGAACCCGGCGCCGGTCCTCAAGCTGACCGCGGCGAGCGCGGCGAGCGCGACGACCGCCGGGGATGCCACGGCCGCACCGGCTCCGGCCGCCGCCCCGGCGGCTCCGGCGGCTCCGGCGGCCCCGGTGGCGGCGAAGGCGAGCAC
>NZ_JBHWGD010000191.1:0-5829 GCF_042733235.1 Kitasatospora sp. NPDC059722 | reverse complement strand
GCGCGGGGGGGGGGGGTGGTCGGGTGAGCGCGCGCCCCCGGGCGGGGGGGGGCCCGACGGCGGCCCAGAGCTCGGGGACGTGGTGGCGCCCGAGGGGCTCCAGGCGGACGTGGCGGCCGGTCAGGGTGACGGGCTCGGGCAGCTTCGCGGTCATGACCCGAACGTACTGCCGAACTGTACTAGATGCAATGGAATTATGTCCTAGTGCAAAAGTTCAGGGGCAAGCGGAAGGGGCCCTGTGGGATCGCTCCCGCAGGGCCCCTCGGGCCGGTGGTCCGGACGGCGGTCCGGAGCCGGATCAGATGAACGAGTTGATCTGGATCGTCTCGTCACGGCCCGGGCCGACGCCGATGGCGGAGATCGGCGCGCCCGACATCTCCTCCAGCGCCTTCACGTAGGCCTGCGCGTTCTTCGGCAGCTCGGCGAAGGTCTTCGCCTTGCTGATGTCCTCGGTCCAGCCCGGCAGCGTCTCGTAGATCGGCTTGGCGTGGTGGAAGTCCGACTGGTTGTAGGGGAGCTCCTCGACCCGGCGGCCGTCGATCTCGTACGCGACGCAGACCGGGATCTGCTCCCAGCCGGTCAGGACGTCGAGCTTGGTGAGGAAGAAGTCGGTGAGGCCGTTGACCCGGGTCGCGTAGCGCGCGATCACGGCGTCGAACCAGCCGCAGCGGCGGTCGCGGCCGGTGGTCACGCCGCGCTCGCCGCCGATGCGGCGCAGCGCCTCGCCGTCCGCGTCGAGCAGCTCGGTCGGGAACGGGCCGGAGCCGACGCGGGTCGTGTACGCCTTGAGGATGCCGATGACCCGGTCGATCTTGGTGGGGCCGATGCCGGCGCCGGTGCAGGCGCCGCCCGAGGTCGGGTTCGACGAGGTCACGAAGGGGTACGTGCCGTGGTCGACGTCGAGCAGGGTGCCCTGGCCGCCCTCCAGCAGGACGACCTTGTTCGCCTTGAGGGCCTGGTCCAGGACGAGGGTGGTGTCGGCGAGGAAGGGCTTGATCTTGTCCGCGTAGCCCAGGTACTCCTCGACGACCAGCTCGGCCGGGACGGCGCGGCGGTTGTAGAGCTTGACCAGGATCTGGTTCTTGTCGTGCAGCGCCGCCTCGATCTTCTGGCGCAGGATCGACTCGTCGAACAGGTCCTGGACCCGGATGCCGACGCGGTTGATCTTGTCCGCGTAGGTCGGGCCGATGCCGCGGCCGGTGGTGCCGATCCGGCGCTTGCCGAGGAAGCGCTCGGTGACCTTGTCCAGGGTGCGGTGGTACGGCGTGATCAGGTGGGCGTTGCCCGAGATCAGCAGCTTCGAGGTGTCGATGCCGCGCTCGTTGAGGCCGGCCAGCTCGGAGAGCAGCACGCCCGGGTCGATCACGACGCCGTTGCCGATCACCGGCGTCACGTTCGGGCTGAGGATGCCGGAGGGGAGCAGGTGCAGGGCATACTTCTGGTCGCCGATGACCACCGTGTGACCGGCGTTGTTGCCGCCCTGGTAGCGGACGACGTAGTCGACGGAGCCGCCGAGGAGGTCGGTCGCCTTCCCCTTGCCCTCGTCCCCCCACTGAGCGCCAACGAGCACGAGTGCCGGCACAGGCGTACACCCCTTCCGGTTGGGGCATCCTGCGTAGGCCGCAGTCTGCCCCGAGATAGACGAAGCCCCTGGCGCAGTAGCGCAAGGGGCTCTTGCACCGAGAGATTACCTGAGGAAGGACCGGTCGTGTCGTCCCTGTCCACGCCTGCAACCGGCGGCTCCGAGCCGCTCCTGCTGCTCCTCGACCCGGTGGCCCGGCAGACCGACGGGGAGTCGGTGCGGATCGCGAAGGACGTGCTCTGCGGAGGTGCGGACGTCAAGGTGGCGTACCCGGAGAGCCCTTCCGAACTCGATCGGGTGCTTTCGCACCGGGGTCGGCGGCGACCGGTGGTGATCGGTTCCGATCTCGCCCTGCAGCGGGTGCTCCAGGCCCTGCACCGGCACCGTGAGCTGGGCACGGATCCGGTGGGCATGGTTCCGGTCGGCCGCTCGGAGGAGCTGGCGGCGGCCCGCGCGCTCGGGGTCCCGGGCGAGCCGGTGCCGGCCGCGCGGGCGGTGCTGTCGGGGACGCCGCGCAAGCTCGACCTGCTGGTCGACGACGGCGGCGGGGTCGCGCTGGGCGGGGTGCGGATCGCGGGTGCGGGAGCCCGGCGGCTGATCGGCCGTCCGGGCGGCTGGCGTTCGCTATGGGCGAAACTGGCTGCGGCCGAGCAGGGGAACGCACTCACCGTCGAGGCCGCCGAGCAGAGCTCCCGGATCCGGGTCGAGGCCGACGGCCGGCTCCTCGCGGACGTCCACCGGCCGGTCCGGCTGGTGCAGGTCTCCCTCCCCTTCGGCGCGTCGGACGGTTCGGGCGTCATGGAGGTCGTCGTCCGCGCGCCCGGCGCCCTGGTGCGCGCCCGCGCCGCGAGCGTCTCGGTGGCCGGCCGCGGCTTCGGCTACGAGGTCGACGGCCGCCCGGTCGGCCCGGTCCGCGCCCGCACCTGGACGGTCCACCCGGGTGCGTGGGGCCTGCTGCTGCCTGCGGCGTGAGGGTGCCCGGTAACGCCTTCGTGAACTCCGGGTGAGCAGGCTCACGTTCGCCCCGGTCCCGAGGGCCGGCTCTTCGCACCCGGAATGCCCCAACAGGCGCGAACCACAAGGCCATCCCCGGCCCGCGGGAATTCCCCCGGGTCGAAATACCCACCCGGTAAGGGGTTTTGTCTACGCGCGTTGCCGAACGATCGCCCAACAATCCCGGCATCCCGGGTTCCGGAAGCCTGTGCCAACTGCCCTAGACTCGAAGGCGTGCCACGTGGTGACGGAAGACTCAACCACGATCTTCTTCCCGGCGAGAAAGGCCCCCAGGACGCTTGCGGCGTCTTCGGTGTCTGGGCTCCCGGCGAGGAGGTCGCCAAGCTCACGTTCTTCGGCCTTTACGCCCTGCAGCACCGCGGTCAGGAATCCGCGGGCATCGCAGTGAGCAACGGCTCCCAGATTCTCGTCTTCAAGGACATGGGACTCGTCTCCCAGGTCTTCGACGAGGCCTCCCTGGGGTCGTTGCACGGGCATATCGCCGTCGGACACGCCCGCTACTCGACCACCGGTTCCTCGGTCTGGGAGAACGCCCAGCCGACCTTCCGCGCGACCGTCCACGGTTCGCTGGCCCTCGGGCACAACGGAAACCTGGTGAACACCGCCGAACTGGCGGCCATGGTCGCCGAACTGCCGGGCGAGGAGCACGTCTCCCGCTCCGGCCGGACCGCCGCGACCAACGACACCGACCTGGTGACCGCGCTGCTCGCCGGCCACCCGGACCTCTCCATCGAGGAGACGGCCAAGGTCGTGCTGCCGAAGGTCAAGGGCGCGTTCTCGCTCGTCTTCATGGACGAGCACACCCTCTACGCCGCCCGCGACCCGCAGGGCATCCGCCCGCTGGTGCTCGGCCGGCTGGAGCGCGGCTGGGTGGTCGCCTCCGAGACCGCGGCGCTGGACATCTGCGGCGCCTCGTTCATCCGCGAGGTCGAGCCCGGCGAGCTCATCGCCATCGACGAGAACGGCATGCGCAGCTCCCGCTTCGCCGAGGCGAAGCCCAAGGGCTGCGTGTTCGAGTACGTCTACCTGGCCCGCCCGGACACCAGCATCGCCGGCCGCAACGTCCACCTCTCCCGCGTGGAGATGGGCCGCCGGCTGGCGAAGGAGGCGCCGGTCGAGGCCGACCTGGTGATAGCGACGCCCGAGTCCGGCACCCCCGCCGCGATCGGCTACGCCGAGGCCAGCGGCATCCCCTACGGCTCCGGCCTGGTGAAGAACGCCTACGTCGGCCGCACCTTCATCCAGCCCAGCCAGACCATCCGCCAGCTCGGCATCCGGCTCAAGCTGAACCCGCTGCGCGAGGTCATCCAGGGCAAGCGCCTGGTGGTCGTGGACGACTCGATCGTCCGCGGCAACACCCAGCGCGCGCTGGTGAAGATGCTGCGCGAGGCCGGCGCCGCCGAGGTCCACATCCGGATCTCCTCGCCGCCGGTGAAGTGGCCCTGCTTCTTCGGCATCGACTTCGCCACCCGCGCGGAGCTGATCGCCAACGGCATGACCATCGAGGAGATCGGGCGCACGCTCGGCGCGGACTCGCTCTCGTACATCTCGATCGACGGCATGATCGAGGCCACCAAGCAGCCCAAGGACAAGCTCTGCCGGGCCTGCTTCGACGGCGAGTACCCGATGGAGCTGCCCGACCCGGCGCTGCTCGGCAAGCTCCTGCTGGAGGCCGAGATCAAGGGCAGCCAGCAGCCGCCCGCCGTCCGCGGCAAGCCGACCGGCAGCGACCTGGACGGTGTCCAGTCCCTGCTCGGCGGAGCGGGCGCGGCCGACGCGCTGCGCCGCCCGTAGCGAAACCATGGTGGGGTCCCGCGAGCCGGGGCCCCACCGTCGTTCCGACCCCCTTCTGCCGTACCGAACCACCCCCACCAGACCCGAGAGGGCCGCACCGCAGTGACCTCCCACCCGTCGCCCACCGCCACCCCCAACGGAGACGCCATGCGTCACACCTCTGACGGCGCCACCTACGCCGCCGCCGGCGTCGACATCGAGGCGGGTGACCGCGCCGTCGAGCTCATGAAGCAGTGGGTGAAGAAGGCCAACCGCCCCGAGGTGGTCGGCGGTCTCGGCGGCTTCGCCGGCCTCTTCGACGCGTCCGCCTTCAAGAACTACGAGCGGCCGCTGCTGGCCTCGGCCACCGACGGCGTGGGGACCAAGGTGGCCATCGCCGCCGCCATGGACAAGCACGACACCATCGGCCACGACCTCGTCGGCATGGTCGTCGACGACCTCGTCGTGTGCGGCGCCGAGCCGCTGTTCATGACCGACTACATCTGCGTCGGCAAGGTCGTCCCGGAGCGCGTCGCCGCGATCGTCAAGGGCATCGCCGAGGGCTGCGCGCTGGCCGGCTGCGCCCTGGTGGGCGGCGAGACCGCCGAGCACCCGGGCCTGCTCGGCCCGGACGAGTACGACGTCGCGGGCGCCGGCACCGGCGTCGTCGAGGCGGACGCGCTGCTCGGCGCCGAGCGCGTGCGGGCCGGCGACGTGGTGATCGCGATGGCCGCCTCCGGCCTGCACTCCAACGGCTACTCGCTGGTCCGCCACGTCCTGCTGAACCAGGCCGGCTGGCAGCTGGACCGCAAGGTCGAGGAGTTCGGCCGCACCCTCGGCGAGGAGCTGCTGGAGCCGACCCGGATCTACTCGCTGGACTGCCTGGCGCTCACCCGCGCCACCGAGGTCCACGCCTTCTCGCACGTCACCGGCGGCGGCCTGGCGGCCAACCTGGCCCGGGTCATCCCGGCCGGCCTGCACGCCCGCCTGGACCGCGGCACCTGGACCCCGCTGCCGGTCTTCCAGACCGTCGCCGAGGTCGGCAAGGTGAGCACCCTGGAGATCGAGAAGACGCTCAACATGGGCGTCGGCATGGTCGCGGTCGTCCCGCCGCACTCGGTGGACGTCGTGCTGTCGATCCTGGAGGACCGCGGCGTCGAGGCCTGGCTGCTGGGCGACATCGTCGACCGCACCGACGAGCACGACGGCGGCGCGGCCCTCTACAACGCCTACGAGGGCTTCACGGCGGGCTGAGACAGGCTCACCGCGCCCCCGGCGCGCCAGGTGTGTCAGATGTGACGAGAGGGCCCCTCCGGTGCACCGGAGGGGCCCTCTCGCGTCCCCGGGCCCCCCGCGGCCGACCGCCCGTCAGGGGGCACCCCGAAGACCCGGCCCGCGCCCGGGGGGGCCCCGCCCGCGCCCGCGGCACCCCGGGGACGAACGGCGGGGGGCCCCCGGCC
>NZ_JBHWGD010000190.1:0-5852 GCF_042733235.1 Kitasatospora sp. NPDC059722 | reverse complement strand
AACGGACGGCCTCGCGGACGTGGCGCACCCAGTACTCGGGCTCCTGGAGGTCTTCGGCCAGTCCGCCGGTCAGGTTGGAGACAACCGGGATCGACGGAGCGCTGTAGCTCAACCCGTCGAGAACGGAACGGAAGTCCGCCAGCATCGGGTCCATCAACGGGGAGTGGAACGCGTGCGAGACCCGCAGCCGCGTCGTCTTGCGATCGGCGAAGCGCGCCTCGATCTCCGCGACATCCTCCTCCGCGCCGGAAACGACGACGGAGGTCGGGCCATTGACGGCAGCGATCGACACGAACTCACCCAGCAACGGCAGGACTTCGTCCTCCGTCGCCTGCACCGCCAGCATCGCACCGCCCGCAGGCAGCGCCTGCATCAGACGGCCACGGGCACTCACCAGCGCACACGCGTCGCCCAGCGAGAACACCCCCGCCACGTGCGCCGCCGCGACCTCACCGATCGAGTGCCCGGCCACGAACTCGGCACGGACGCCCAGCGATTCGACGAGACGGTACAGCGCCACCTCGACCGCGAACAGCCCGGCCTGCGCATACTCCGTCCGGTTCAGCAGCTCCTCGTCCGACCCCCACACCACATCCCGAACGGGAATCTCCAGCGCCTCGCACACCTCGTCGAAGGCCCGCGCGAACACCGGGAAGCGGTCGTACAACTCCCGCCCCATCCCCAGCCGCTGCGACCCCTGCCCCGAGAAGAGGAAGGCCGTCCGGCCGCTCGTGGCGACGCCGGTCGGCGCTTCGCCGTCCGCCACCGCCCGCAGGCCGGCCAGGAGTCGCCCGGTCCCGTCGCCGACCACGGCCGCGCGGTGTTCGAGCGCGGCGCGGGTCGTCGCGAGCGAGTACGCGACGTCCGCCGGGCGGGCGTCGTCCACGGCCGCGATGAGCCGCTCGGCCTGCGCGCGCAGCGCCTCCGGGGTCGCGGCGGACAGCAGCCACGGCACGACCCCCGGTTCGACCTCCGGCACCTCCGTGGACGGCGCCACTGCCGGGGCCTCCTCGATGATCACGTGGGCGTTGGTGCCGCTGATCCCGAAGGAGGAGACGCCCGCGCGGCGCGGACGGTCGCCCGGGGCCCACGGCCGGGGCTCGGTCAGGAGCCGGACGGCCCCCTCCGACCAGTCCACGTTCGCGCTCGGCTCGTCGACGTGCAGCGTCGACGGCAGCTCGCCGTTGTGCATCGCGAGCACCATCTTGATCACGCCGGCGACACCGGCCGCGGCCTGGGTGTGCCCGATGTTCGACTTGATCGAACCCAGCAGCAGCGGCTGTTCCCGGTCCTGCCCGTACGTCGCGAGGAGCGCCTGGGCCTCGATCGGGTCGCCCAGCGTCGTGCCCGTGCCGTGCGCCTCGACCACGTCGACCTGGTCGGCGCCGAGGCGGGCGTTGGCGAGCGCCTGGCGGATCACCCGCTGCTGCGACGGCCCGTTCGGCGCCGTCAGGCCGTTCGACGCGCCGTCCTGGTTGACGGCGCTGCCGCGCACGAGCGCCAGCACCGGGTGCCCGTTGCGCAGCGCGTCCGACAGCCGCTCGACGACCAGGAAGCCCGCGCCCTCGGCGAAGCCCGTGCCGTCGGCGGCGGACGCGAACGACTTGCACCGCCCGTCGGGGGCGAGCGCGCCCTGGCGGCCGAACTCGGCGAACACGCCCGGCGTGGCCATGACCGTCACGCCGCCGGTGATCGCGAGCGAGCAATCGCCCTGGCGCAGCGCCTGGGCGGCCAGGTGCAGGGCGACCAGGGAGGAGGAGCAGGCGGTGTCGACGGCGACGGCCGGGCCCTCCAGGCCGAGCTTGTACGAGACGCGGCCGGCCACGACGCTGCCGTTGCCGTCGCTGCCCGGGTAGTCGTGGTACATCACGCCGGTGAAGACGCCGGTGCGGGTGCCGCGCAGGCCGCTCGGGTCGATGCCGGCCCGCTCCAGGGCCTCCCAGGAGAGCTCCAGCGTGAGCCGCTGCTGCGGGTCCATGGCGAGGGCCTCGCGCGGGGAGATCCCGAAGAAGCCGGGGTCGAACTCGGCGGCGCCGTCGAGGAATCCGCCGGCGTGGGTGTGGGACGAGTCCCCGGTGCCCCCGCTGTCCTCGGTGCGCAGCGTCGAGAGGTCCCAGCCGCGGTCGGCGGGGAACGGCGCGATGGCGTCCGCGCCGGACGTCACCAGCTGCCAGAGCTCCTCGGGCGTGGTCACCCCGCCCGGGTAGCGGCAGGCCATGCCGACGATCGCGATCGGGTCGTGGCGGACCTCGGTCGGCGCCCCGGGGTCGTCCGTCGCGGCGCCTGCGGCACGGATCCGGTCGTCGGTCAGGTCGAGCAGGGCGTCGACCAGGCCCGCGTCGCGCAGACGGCGGGTCGGGATCGACTGCAGCGCGGCCCGCAGGTCGGCCTCGGCGCGGGACGCCTCGCCGCTCGCGGCGGCGGTCCGCACGCCCAGCTCGGTGACGATGAGCTCCGTCACGGCCTCGGCGTTCGGGTGGTCGAAGGCGAGCGTGGCGGGCAGGCGCAGGCCGGTGAGGGTGTTGAGCTGGTTGCGCAGGTCGGTCGCGGCGAGGGAGTCGAAGCCGAGCTCCTGGAAGGCACGGTCCGGCTCGATCGCGTCGCCCGACTCGTGGCCGAGCAGCCCGGCCACCCGGGCCCGGACGAGGTCGAGGACGGTCCGCCGCTGCTCCGCCTCCGTCAGCCCGGCGAGCCGGGCCGCGAGGCCGTCCGCCGGGGCTGCCGGTGCCAGGGCGTGCGCCGCCGTGCGGCGGGCGGCCGGGACGAGGGCGCGCAGGAGTGCGGGGACCTCGTCGGTGCGGGCGCGCAGGGCGGCGGCGTCGACCCGGATCGGGACGACGGTGGCGCGCTCGCTGCGCAGACCGGCGGCGAACAGCGCCAGACCGGCTTCCCGGGTGAGCGGCGGGACGCCCTGGGCGGCCATGCGGTTGCGGTTGAGCTCCAGGAGCTGCTCGCCGAGGCCGGCGCCGACGTCCCACATGCCGTAGGCCATGGAGGTGGCGGGCAGGCCGGCGGCGCGGCGGTGGGCGGCGAGGGCGTCGAGGAAGACGTTCGCGGCCGCGTAGTTGCCCTGGCCGGCGGTCAGCACCAGGCCGCCCGCGGAGGAGAAGAGCACGAACGCGGTCAGGTCGAGGTGGCTGGTCAGCTCGTGCAGGTACCAGGCGCCGTCGGCCTTCGGGGCCAGAACGGCATCCATCCGGTCCGGAGTGAGCGCGCCGACCAGACCGTTGTCACCGACACCGGCGGCGTGGACCACGGCGCTGAGCTCCGGGATCGCGTCGATCAGCGCGGCCACGGCCTCCCGGTCCGCCATGTCACAGGCACGCACGTCGGTGGTAGCGCCGAGGGCGGACAGCTCCGCCACCAGCTCCACCGCGCCCGGCGCCTCCACACCACGACGGCTCGTCAGCACCAGACTGCGCACGCCGCACTCGGCGGCCAGGTACCGGGCCACGACAGCCCCCAGACCACCCGTACCACCGGTGATCAGCACCGTGTCATCCGAGCTGATCGGCAGCGGACCTTCCGGCTGCGGCAGCCGGCTCAGACGCGGGACGCAGACAGCCCCGGCACGCACGGCCGACTCCGGCTCAGCGGTGACGATCACCTCCCCGTCGGTGTCCAGCAGGACGAAGCGGCCAGGGTTCTCCGCCTGCGCCGCCCGGACCAGACCCCACACCGGAGCCTGCGCCAGATCCACCGCCTCGCCTTCGCGCACGGCCACCGCACCCCGCGTCACCACCACCAGACGCGACGCCGCGAACCGCTCCTCCACCAGCCACGCCTGCACCGCGCGCAGCACGTGCTGCGTCACCTCGCGCACGGCCGCCGGAACATCGCCGTCCGGAGCAGGCACGGCCGAGCAGTCCAGGACGACGGTCTCCGGGGCCGCGCCCTCGGCGCGCAGAGCGTCCCAGGCCGTCCACTCCGCGGGCGGGGCGGCCGGCAGCTCCGACCACTCGACCGCGTACAGCGGGTCGGCCGAGCCCAGTTGCTCCGCCGAGACCGCCCGGCCCTTCACGGAGGCCACCGTCAGCACCGGGCCGCCCGCCGGGTCGGCGAGGTCGAGCCGCAGCCCGCCACCGTCGAGCCGCACCAGGCGCGCCCGCACCGCCGACGCGCCGACGGCGCGCAGCGCGGCGCCCGTCCACGCGAACGGGACCACGGTGTCGTCGCTCCCGGCGTCCACGATGGCGACGTGCATGGCGGCGTCGAGCAGCGCCGGGTGCACGCCGAAGCCGTCGGCCTCGACGTCCTCGGGGAGTTCGACGTCCGCGAACAGCTCGTTCCCGCGCCGCCAGGCCGCCCGCAGGCCCTGGAAGGCGTGGCCGTAGCCGAACCCGGCCTCGGCCATGCGCTCGTAGGCGCCCTCCACCGGCAGCGACTCGGCGCCGGCCGGCGGCCAGACGTCGAACGCCTCCGCCTCGACGGCTCCGCCGACGGCCAGCGAACCGGCCGCGTGCTGGACCCACCCGGCGTCCGGATCCCCGTCCAGGCGGGAGTGGATGGTGACCGCGCGCCGTTCCGAGGCGTCCGGGCCACCGACCCGCACGTGCAGCTGGACGGCGCCGTGCTCGGGCAGCACGAGCGGTGCGGCGAGCGTCAGTTCCTCCACCACCTCGTACCCGACCTCGGCCGCGGCCCGCAGTGCGAGCTCGACCAGCGCCGCACCCGGGACCAGGACGGTGTCCAGGACCTGGTGGTCGGCCAGCCACGCGTGCGAGTCCAGCGACACCCGGCCGGTGAGGAGGAACCCGTCCGTGTGGGACAGGTCGACGGCCGCGCCCAGCAGCGGGTGCGCGAAGGCGCCCACGCCGACCGCGCCCAGGTCGCCGAGCGGGGTCGTCGCGTCGAGCCAGAACCGGCGGTGCTGGAACGCGTAGGTGGGCAGTTCCACCGTGCGGGCGCCGGTGCCGGCGAAGAGGACGGACCAGTCCACCTCCGCCCCGGCCGTGTGCAGCCGGCCGAGCGCGCCGACCAGGCTCGCCTCCTCGTCCCGGTCCGCGCGCAGGGCGGGCACGACGCACGTGCCCACGGCGGTCGGGTCGTCCAGGACGCCCTGCACCAGTCCGGACAGGACGGCGTCGGGGCCGAGTTCGAGGTAGCGGCGGACACCCACGGCTTCCAGCGTTCGGACGCCGTCGGCGAAGCGGACGGCCTCGCGGACGTGGCGCACCCAGTAGTCGGGGGTCGTGAGGTCCTCAGCCAGGGATCCCGTCAGGTTGGACACCACCGGGACCGAAGGAGCGTTGTAGCTCAGCCCGTTGAGGACCGTACGGAAGTCCTCCAGCATCGGGTCCATCAGCGGCGAGTGGAAGGCGTGGGACACGCGCAGCCGGTTCGTCTTGCGGTCGGCGAAGTGCGCCTCGATCGCCGCGATGGCCTCCTCTGTCCCGGAGACGACGATCGAGCGCGGGCCGTTGACGGCGGCGATCGACACGAACTCGCCAAGCAGCGGCAGGACTTCGTCCTCCGTCGCCTGTACCGCCAGCATCGCGCCACCGGACGGCAGCGCCTGCATCAAACGGCCACGCGCGGTCACCAGAGCGCAGGCGTCGGCCAGGCCGAACACCCCCGCCACATGCGCCGCAGCCACCTCACCGATCGAGTGCCCCGCCACGAACTCGGCACGGACGCCCAGCGATTCGACGAGACGGTACAGCGCCACCTCGACGGCGAACAGCCCGGCCTGGGCGTACTCCGTCCGGTTCAGCAGCTCCTCGTCCGAGCCCCACACGACGTCCCGAACGGGAGGCTCCAGCCCGTCGCACACCTCGTCGAAGGCCTGGGCGAACACCGGGAAGCGGTCGGTCAAGGCGCGCGCCCTCGCCCGCCGTTGGGGGCGCGGTGGG
>NZ_JBHWGD010000189.1:3390-5865 GCF_042733235.1 Kitasatospora sp. NPDC059722 | reverse complement strand
TGACGGCCAGGCACTCCAGGTCGGCGGGTCGGCCCCCCCACACGGTCTCCCTCCGGGTCGTGTCCCCTCGGTGTCTCGTGTGGGGGGCGCCGGCTCCCGTGCGGGACCCGACGCCCGAGGTGGAGGTCGAGGCCCTCGCCCCTGAGCCGCCCGTCGCAGCGGAACCGGTGGCCGTCACCATCCCGCACCAGCGCGGCGGTTGGTGGAGCAGGCTGACGGCGTTCATCCGCCGCTGACCTCCACCGCTGATCTCCTCTGCCCCCGGCCCGCCACCGGGGGCAGAGGCATCGGCGACGTCTCCCCCACGGGCAACTTCGCGCCTGCGTGCCTGCGACCCCGACCGCGTGACGGGCCGGGGCGCGGACCGGACGACCGGACAGCGCCCTCAGTCGTCCCAGGCGTCCGCGCGGGAGCGTTCCAGGGTGAAGGTGTCGACCGGTGTGAGGTCGCCGTGCGGGCCGTCGAAGGTGTAGTAGGTGACCTTCATCCGGGTGCGGCCGCTGCGGCGGTCGCCCGGGTCGACGTCGAAGGCCGCGAAGCCGTGGGTGTGTTCGCGGTCCTGGACGGCGGCCCACGGGGCGTCCTCCGTCACCCAGACCGACTCGCGGTACGGGGCGCCCGGGGCCGGTTTGGGCTCCAGCGCGACGACGACGCGGCCCTGCTTCGTCTCGAACAGGTCGTCCTGGGTGGTCGCGGCGTTGCCGCCGGCGCCGATGACCATGTGGACGGTGCCGTGGTCGGTGTCGGCGAAGTCGGGGTCCGTCCCGGACGGGACCGGTGTGCGGACGTCGTTGGGGAGCGTCCCGCGGACGGGGTGGGAGCGCTCGTAGTAGTGCTCGTGGCCGCTCACGACCAGGTCCACGCCGTACTCGTCGAACAGCGGGCCCCAGGCCTCGCGGATGCCGAGGTCGCTGCCGCTGCCGTGCTTGGACGTCGAGATCATCGGGTGGTGCATGCAGACGACGATCCAGTCGATCGCCCGGCTGTTCCTGGCGGCCCGCAACTCGCGTTCCAGCCAGCGCTCCTGGGCGCCGCCCGAGTAGCCGCGCAGGTAGATCTCGCTGCTGTTCTGGATGGCGACGTCCTCGTTGGCGAGGCTGATGAAGCGCACCGCGCCGACCGTGAACGCGTACCACATGCCGGCCGTCTCCTCGTCGGCGGAGGCGGCGGACTCGGGCAGGTCGAAGTACGTCTGGTAGCCGAGGGCGCCGATCGGGCCGTTCCCGCTCTCGGTCTCGTGGTTCCCGGCGCACGGCATCCACGGGCGCAGCCGGGTGGAGCGGCTGTTGGAGATGAACCAGTCCGCCCAGGTCCCGGTGCGGCTCTGGCCGTGCCGGCCGCTGTAGGAGGCGTAGCAGAGGTCGCCGTTGACGAGGTTGAACAGCGGGCCGACGCGTTCGACGGCGGCGACGATGTCGGCGGAGGCCGGGGATCCGATCTGGCTGCTGGTGTACACCGGGTACTTGCCGAGCGGGGAGGGGACGCCGTCGGGGAACTCGATCTTGCGGCGGAGGTTGGGCGTGCCCTGGTCGCCGAAGCTGGTGAAGGTGAAGGCGGCCCGGCCGCGCGGCGCGGTCGTGAAGGACCCCGTCTCGGGATTGGCGCCGTCGTGCCCGGCGGCGTACAGGTACGTGGTCGCGGCCCGCAGCCCGGTGAGGCGGGCGTGGTGGACGTACACCTCGTCCTTGGAGAGCGCGTCCCGGTAGGTGCGCGTCTCGGCCTCGACGACCCGTCCGAGTCCGCCGTCCGGCGAGCCGACCCGCACGTGGGGGCGGCGGACGGACTGCGGGGTGATCCAGGAGACGGTCATCTCACTGGAGGGGTCGTTGCCGAACTGGAGGTGGATCCCGCTCACGCTCGGCGCCCCGAGCCGGTGCGGGGTGGACTGCAACAGCGGCGTGGGCGCCGCCGCGGCGGACGTCGGCGCGGCGAGGCCCGCGACGAGTGCGGCCCCGGCCGCCGACGATCCCTTGAGTAACTGTCTGCGTGCGATGCTCACGGACTCCCCCTGTGTCACCCGGGCCATTGGTGTCGCAGAACTTTACTCGCATGTTCATGTCATGGCGATGGTGTGAGCCCGCCCGATTCACGGCGGCCGGCCCGAGGGCCCCGCGGATCCGCCGGTAGCCTTGATCGCCTCATCAGGCACGGAGAGCGGGAGAACGAGTGGTCAGGTCGGCGCTGAAGTGGATCGACGGGACCGATTTCGGCTATTACGCCCTGTGCCCGGAGCCGTACGTCGCCTCGTGGGACGGCACCGAGGCCGGGGACGCCTGCGACGAGTACGCCGCGCGGGTCGACCTGCCGGGCCACGGCGACGTGTTGGTCCTGGGCGGGGAGCCGCTCCCCGCGACCTACTTCGCCGAGCACCTGACGTTCGCCCGCTGGTACACGGCCGCGGGCGACCCACGGCGGGGCGGCGCGGGGGGGCGGGCGATGGACACGGAAGGCGGGGTGGACCCCGGCGCGGGCGCG
>NZ_JBHWGD010000189.1:0-3380 GCF_042733235.1 Kitasatospora sp. NPDC059722 | reverse complement strand
GGTCCCCCCCCCACTGCCGCTCCCCGTGGGTCACCCGCCCGCGGACGACCTCGGGCGGGCGCGCGCGGTGGCGGGGGCGATGGACTCGGACGGCTGGGAGGACGCCTGCGCGGTCTCGCTCGACGGGGACTACCGGCTCATGGACTGCCTGGTGGCCGGCGAGGACGTCACCGAGGCCGACTCGATCCGGGTGCGCGTACCCGAGGGCCGCTACCTGGTCCGATCGCTGTTCCTCGACGTCTCGCCCGAGGAGCAGTTCATGCTGGAGCGGCTGGTCAGGCTCTGACCCCGGCTCCGCCGGCGGCCTCCGCCAGGGCCTCGCGCAGCTGTAGGACCGTCGGGGCGCCGGTGACTCCGCCGTCCGGCGCACGGTAGAGCCGGCCGGCGGGGGACACCGGGGCGCCCGGCCGGCGTCACGGCTTGCGGGCCACGCCCGCGTAGGCCGACACCTCGTGGTCCGCGAGGGCGGGCTCGTCGTCGAGCTCGGGGCGCCAGCGGTTGATCAGGGTCACGCCGGGGTCGTCGAGCTCCAGGCCGTCGAAGAAGCGCTCCACGCCGGCGCGCGTGCGCAGGTGGTTCTCTATGCCGGCCTCGGAGTACCGCTTCGAGCCGATGGCCACCAGCTCGGGGATCGTGTCGGCGGTGCCGGCGGTGAGGGCGAGGAAGCTGCCGGACGGGAGGGCGTCGAGGAGCTTGCGGACGGGCGGGTGCGCCGCCTCGTCGGAGAGGAAGTGCACGAGGTTGACGAGCATCAGGGCGATCGGCCGGTCGAAGTCGAGCGTGCCGGCGACCGCCGGGTCGGCCAGGAAGTGCTCCGGGTCGCGGAAGTCGCCCTCGACGTAGGCGGTGCGGCCCTCGGGCGCGCTGGTGAGCAGGGCCCGGGAGTGGGCGAGCACGATCGGGTCGTTGTCGACGTAGACGATGCGGCTGGTCGGGTCGACGGACTGGGCGACCTCGTGCAGGTTGGGCCCGGTGGGGATGCCGGTGCCGACGTCGAGGAACTGGCGCACGCCGTGGGTTTGGGCGAGGTGGCGGGTCATCCGGTGCATGACGGCCCGGGCCGCGCGGGTGGCGGTGCGCGAACCGGGCCACTCGGTGAGGATGCGGTCGCCGACCTCGCGGTCCACCGGGAAGTTGGTCTTGCCGCCGAGCAGGTAGTCGTAGACCCGGGCGGGGTGGGCGCGGTCGGTGCGCAGGTCCAGCGAGGGCAGCGGCTCGGCCGGCTGCTCCGACGCCCGCAGGCCGAGCCAGTCGCCGGATTCGTCGCGCTGTGCCATGGTTCCTCCCGGGATGACCTCTTCGGCCGTTTCGGTTGCGGAAGATGACCGAACGTCAGCCGGCTTCGGACTGTACACGACCACCTGCGGTGCGGGGGCGGGAGTTCCGGATCGCGGCGGTGAACGCGGGAACGCGCAGGACGGTGAAGGTCGCGAGCAGCGGTCCGAGCGAGCAGAGCGTGACGTAGAAGGGGATCACGCCGAGGCGGTGGTGGCCGTTGAGCCACTCGGCGAGCAGCGGGAAGGTGCCGCCGAACGCCGCGATGGTGGCCGCGTTGACGACGCCGACGCCGACGGCCCGCACGGCGGTCGGGAACAGCATGCCGGTGAAGACGTTGAGCGTGCCGAGCTGGGTGGCGACGAGCATCCCCAGGACGACGGCCACGAGTTGGAAGGACAGCCAGCCGTGCCGCATGGCGGCGAGCAGCGGCAGCACGAGCACGACGGTGAGGGCGAAGGCGGTCCGCATGACCGGCAACAGGCCCACCCGGTCGGCGAGTACGCCGCCGAGCAGCATGGTGGCGAGGACGACGGCGAGGACGACCGTCATGAAGGAGGCCGCCTCCTCCTTGCCGATGACGCCGTAGGCCGCGGCGTACTGCGGCAGGTAGACCAGCGCGAAGTAGTAGCCGATCGTGCCGCCGAGGGTGTGCAGGAAGACGGTGAGCACGGCCCAGCGGTGGCGGCTCACCGTGTCGAGGAACCCGGGTCGTCCGCTCTCCCCGCCGCCTCGGCCGCGGTGGAACTCCTCACTCTCCGGCGCGGCCCGCCGCACCCACACGGCGGCGAGGCCGAGCACGGCCGCGACGACGAAGCCCCAGCGCCAACCGCCGTGCTTCAGCCCCTCCTTGCCGAGGGTGTGGAGCAGCACGGCCAGGACGCCGTACGAGATCAGCGAGCCGATGATGATGCCGCCGTACGACACGGAGCTGAACGCGAACCGGTGGCGCGGCGGCGCGGTCTCCGTCACGTACGCGGCGACGGTGGGCGTCTCGCCGCCGAAGGCGAGCCCCTGGACGACGCGCGCGCCGACGGCGAGGACGGCCGCCCACACGCCGATGGTCTGCTGTCCGGGCAGGAGCGCGATCCCGAGGCTGGCGGCGGCGATCACCGACATGCTGAGCGTGAGGCCGAAGCGCCGCCCGCGGCCGTCGCTCAGCCGGCCGATGAGGAACGAGCCGACCGGCCGCGCCACGAAGCCGACCGCGAAACCGACGTACGCCGCGAGCAGCCCGCTCACGCCGCCCTTGCCGTGGCCGAAGAGGTCCGCCGCGAAGTACGGTGCGAGGACGGCGTACACGTTCCAGTCGAAGGACTCGACCACCGATCCGACGGTGGCGGCGGCCAGTTGGCGCCGCCGTCCGCCCGCGGCCGGTGCGGGGTCGCGCAGCGGCAGGGCTGCGGTCTGATCTGTCATGGCCACAGCGTCCCACTGATCGACAAGGCTGTGAATGGAGTTCGCGGCAACCGGCACGGCACCCTCCCGGCCGCATGCGAACGATGGCGGGCCGCACTTCGTCGCCCTTTGTCCGGCTTCTGCCGCGGACCCGGGGGCGGGAAGGACCCTCCCCGTACGATCGATGTCGCAGGCGAATGATATGTGTGTGCGCGTGAAGAACCTCCGTCCCTCGCGACGCGCCACCCTGCCCGTGGCCGTCACCGCCGCCCTCGGTGCGGCACTCCTCGCCGGCTGCACGAGCTCGGGCGGCGGCACCACCGCCGCCTCCGGCACGCCCTCACCCAGCGCCACCACCGCGGCGACGCCGACCGCCACGCCGACGCCGACTCCCAGGCCCACCGGCGCCGCCGACCCGGCGCTCAAGGCGTTCTACGGCCAGCAACTCGCCTGGGCGGCCTGCCCGCCGGACCCGAAGACCGGCACGACGGACGACTCCGCCCTGCAGTGCGCCACCCTCAAGGTGCCGCTCGACTACGCCAACCCGGCCACCGGCACGCTCGACGTCGCCGTCGTCCGCGACCCCGCCGGCAAGCCCGACCAGCGCGTCGGCTCGCTGCTCCTCAACCCCGGCGGCCCGGGCGGCTCCGGGGTGAACATGGTCAAGGCCGGTGCCAAGCAGTCCAAGGGCACCACGCTGCACGACC
>NZ_JBHWGD010000188.1:0-5893 GCF_042733235.1 Kitasatospora sp. NPDC059722 | reverse complement strand
TTCCATGAGGGAATAATAAAGCACTAAGTTCGAATCAGGCTCCATATGGTCAAGCTCTTGTTTGATCTCGGCCTTCAAGATCTCCGCATCCGGCACGCTGAATGTTCTGATGTATCGGTACCACTCGTTAATTTTCTGCCCGACTGCTGAAGAAGGAATTAAACCGCTCTTCATTCCTTCACCCTCCCCAACCAATACCTGTTTACCAGTTATTTTATCACGTTTCCGTCTCTTTCCATCCCGAAAAACACGCAAACTTTGTTTCGGCAGAGCGCAATTTTCCGAGTGGAGTTCGCGGGGACGGCACCGTAGAGGCCTCGGGGTCACACCCGCCGCAGGCGCAGCACCCCGGTCAGCATGGGCAGGGTGAACTCGCCCTCGGCGGTCTCCGGCCGACCGGCGAGGAAGGCACGGATCCGGCCCAGCGCCGCCTCCCGCTCCCCCTCCGGCATGACGAGCACCCCGGCGCGCGTCGCGAGAGTCTCGACCAGCGAGCCGGCGGTCCGGCGCTGCCCGTGCGCGAACTCGGCCTGCTCCGGCGAGCCGAAGCAGGCGGCCCCGCCGTTCTTCGGAAGGTGCAGCCCGGCCGTCACGGCGCGCCAGCTGTCGGGGGTGTCCCGGGGGCCGACCGCCGCGCTCCCGGCAACCTGTGCGAGCCCGGCCACCCACGCGACCCGGTCGTCCAGGAGGTTCCACAGGCCGGCCAGAACGCCGCCCGGCGCGAGGACCCGGGAGATCTCAGGACCCGCGACGGCCATGTCGAACCAGTGCATCGCGTTGCCCGCGACCACGGCATCCACGGCACCGTCCGACAACGGGATCGCCTCGGCGCTGCCCGCCAGGCCCCGGACGTCCGGCAGCGCGCGGCGCAGCTCGGCCAGCATCCCCGGATCCGGCTCCACCGCCGTGACGTCGGCCCCCAGCGCCACCAGCGCGCCCGTCAGCTTGCCCGTCCCGGCCCCGAGGTCCAGCACGCGCAGGCCGGGCGCGAGCTCCAGCGCCCAACCCACCGCGGCCTGCGCGTAGTCCGGACGGTGCTCGGCGTACGCGACCGCGGCGGCGCCGAACGACGAGGCATGACGTGACTGTTCGTCAGGATCCATGCGGTCACGCTAGCCTCGCGACCGACGGAAGGACACCCCTGCACATCACGGTGGAGCAGCCCACGGCAGCCCCCTGAACGACGCGCATGCAGATGACAGATGCGAGAACAACCGGTATGAAGCGGTACACCGCCGAGCACGACTGGCTCACCGTTTTCCAGCTGCCCTCGTATGCACCGGACCTCAACCCGGTCGAAGGCCTCTGGTCGCTTCTGCGACGCGGCCCGATGGCGAACACCGCCTTCACCGACGCCGATCACCTCGCCCACACCCTCCGCCGCGGGCTCCGACATATCCAGCTCCGGTCCACCCGCATCGAGGGATGTCTGACGGGCACCGGCCTGTCACTCACCTCACCGACCCCACCTTGAAAACCTCAGTAGACAGCCCGGATCTGCTGCTCTGGTCGGCTCCGGATCGGGGACGGCGGCCACGGGGAGACCGGTAGCTGTGTTGCGTGCTGCCCGTCCGGTGGCGCCCCCGGCAGGATGCGTCAGGGCGGGCGCCGCTGTGTTCGATGCGGGGCGCCTGGGAGCGTCGGAACGGAAGCCGACAGCCGTGTCGGGGCCGATGGTGAGTCGGGGCTGGTCGGCGGTCGTCGGCTGATAATCCGTTTGGACGGGCGCCGGGTGGGTGCTACCAATTCCAGGTGACTGTGTTCGTGTGTGCGGCCTGCGATCGTCCGATAGCGGGGCCATTGACCAAGCTGCCTGAGGTGCCCGCGCGTCCGATGGATCAAGGGTTTCCCAAGGCAGACGGATCACGTCGAGCTACTCCCACCCTGCGGCTCGGCTTCTTCGCTCTGGAACCCGAGCCGTGGGGCGCCCCGCTCGTGCCCTCCGACGAGTGTCGAGAGGTCTTCGGCGGCGGGCCCTGCCTCGGCGACCCGGACAGCGACGGGTTCCTGGTGTCCGCAGGCCCCCGGAACACCGTGGTCCTGCACCCGGAGGATGCACCGGGGCTCCAGCCGCATCCTGACTGGAAGCACTCCGGGGGGTGCTGCGGCCTCAACGGCCAAAGCGGTATGAACCAACTGTGCCCCTGCGGTGTGGAGGTGGGCACGCTGATCAGCGAGTGCAACACTGCCTATGAGCTGCACCTGGACCCTGGCCGGGTGCGCTCGACCACAGACTGAGCCGACGAGCTGCTGCCCGGTGATTGCCGCCCTGGCCTTGGTGCTCGGGCAGTCGGCGTGCCTTCGTCAGCCGGTCACCTGGGCCACCGGAGGCTTGTTGTCGGATCCGCTTGCGTGTTCTCCCCGCGTGCCGACCCGGAGACGGGCCGGTCCCGTTGATCCATGCGGGTTGTCGGGAGCTTGTCTTCAGGTGGCAGCCACGGCGGCCTGGCGCTTGGCGGTGGTGCCGGCCAGGCGGAACGACTGGGTTCCGGTCTCGATGATGTAGGGCTCAAAGGTGAGCCGGTCGACGATCGCCTGGCAGAGCCGCTCGTCGGTGAAGATGACCAGCCCCGCCGGCTGCGTGTCGCTCGCTCCAGAATCGCACTTCACCGACGCTGCTCCCCGCACCCGCGGGGCTGATCCCACGATCCGGTCGACGCCGGGGCACTTACTGCCCGATGGCGCGGGCGCGGCCTGGTTCGTCCGCCAGCCGACCAAGCGCCGCGGCCACCAGACCGGGCGCGGCGGCGGCGAGGGCGTTGTGGCGCGCCTCCTGGCGGGCCTCGGCGATTCAAACACCTTGGCAGCGAAGGGTGATCTCGAAGGCGTCGGCAGTCCGTTGTGCCAGCGGCGAGCCAGCGCCCGCGAGCAAGCCGGCGGTGCTGACCGAAGTCCGTTCGTCGGCACCCGAGGGCATCGCGGGCGTACAAACCCGGGTTCGTCGGCGCGCCGTCATGCTGTAGCACATCGTCGGACGAGGTCGTTTCGGCGCACGACCAATGCCTCGCGCCGTGTGAGTGCACCAAGTGCTTTTCGTGCGACCAACACTCCATCGTTCTATAGGCATCGGCCTGTCAGTGGCCTGCTTCCCGGTGCATTCTGTGTCGTCCGGGGCATTGGGGGCGAGAACATCTCGCGTGGAGAGAGGCTGGGGTGGTCCATGCGTCACGCGTTGGTCGAGTGGGGCATCGAGCAGACACGGAAGCGGTGCGCCAGCGACCTGGGTGGATCGCGGCCAAGGACGGGCAGTGGAGTTGAGGCCAGCGCGCCGTTGTTGCGCACGATGGGAGTGCTGTGCCCGTCGGACGCCGCGGAGTACTGGAATGTCGATACCGACTATCCGGCGCTCCCGACTTCCCGCACAAGAAGTCGCCCTGTCTCAACCGTGGCGGCACTTGTCTCGGGGCACACAGGACAAGGTTTCGACCATGTGCGCGAGCCGGGTCAGAACGTGGGGTTCTTCATGGAGAACCAGGCCGTCTGGTCGCGGAAACGGGGCTTGTTGACGGAACTACCACCCCCGGATGCCTTCAGCGAGGCGTTCCACACGTCCGCAGCTGCGGCGCTGTCGGTCGGGAGACCACTGTTGCAACCGGCCATGCTGTTCGGCTGGGTTCTGCCGGCTCTCGTCATGGCCGACTCCGGGGCGCTGACCGACGCGGAGGCTCGCGACTGGTGCGCGGCCGACATCCTGACCATCATGGACTACCGGTCCATGGGGGCGGATTCCGGGACGCGCCGTGCCCTGCTGGATGCCGCGAGGGCGATGAGCAGCGACGGTCGGTTGCGTCTCAACCAGCAGTGGCTCGACTACGCGGATGTCGTCGTGTGCCGGGCCGGGCAGCGAGGTCTCGCGGGTCGTCGCGAGGCGTTGAGGCAGGGAACAGTCCCGCTCTTCGACACCGGCACGCTCAGCGATGTGGAGCTGGAGCGATGGGCCATGATCGATATGGGTCTGCCGAACTGGCTCCGGCGCCGATTCGTGTCCCGCGAAGGCATGGGGCTCGTCGCCCTTCCGCGCATCACCAATGACATGAGCGACCTCATGACGGACGTGTTGCGGGGCGAGCCGGGGAATGTCTTCCGGCTCCGCCGTGAACTGCGCAGCTGGTTCGCGCACTACAGCGCTTGGCTGTGCGGGCGTTGGCGGGCCATCCGGGAAGGAGACTGCGAACCTGCCGAACTGGCTGCGGCCGTGACCCTGCCGTACACCTTCCTGGGCAGACGGTCCCGAACCTGGTCCAAGGTGGCCGCGGCGGCTGCCCTGAACTCCCGGGATACGTCCTCGGATTGCCCCTGGTGCCACACCTTCGAAGCGTGCGTGTCCGGCCTTCACACGCCGCACTCGGTCCGACGCGCAGAGCGCGGCGTCCGTGGGGGCGCCGAGCACATGGCGGCGCATGCGGTGTCGTGCGCGCAAGAGCTGGTCACCGACTGTGGCGGCACAGTGCCGGGGCCCGTTTGGTCCGCGATTCACAGACGGGTTGAGCACCACCTTGCCGACGCTCCGATGGCCAGGGGCCAAACCGCCGAGTTCTACCTCTCCTTCAGCAGGTTGTACGGGTTGTTGGCCGTGCCGTTCCTGCTGATCGAGGGCGGCCATCTCGGGCCGGACACCATCAATCTCATGGAGCTCGTGGGTCATGAGTACCTGCGGTACGAGACGGCCAGCCCGACCGAACTGGCAACCGCGGTGTACTACGCGATGGTCGCCTGCCACCCTCATCCGACGCTGAGCCTCGGAACCACCGAAGTAGGGCTGCTCTACGGTGAGCCGCTGACCGTAGATCACGTCCCGTGCTGGTAGACGCCTGCCTCCCTGCCCGTGAAAGTGGAGCCGGACAGGTCGAGCTCGACCGCCGGGTCGGCGAGCGGTACTCCGGGGCGTCCATCGCGATCCGCGGCTGAGCCGCTGGCTTCTCGAATTCCACGTACCGTCGCGGCCGGCTTCGGGCGCGATGGTGGCGGAGCCCGCGATTCGTCCTCGCGAGCCCCGCCGGGTATCACGCTGTTACCTCAGCTGGCAGCAGCGCTTGTTGCGGTTGATGAGGGTGTGCCCCTCGGTGCCGCTGCGGCCTTCTGATCAGGGGTTCACCGTCACGGTGATGGTCTCGGGGCTGGCACCGTTGTCCTGGTACACCGAGTCGCCGCTGTAGACGGCGGTGATGGTGTGGGTGCCCGCGGTGCGGAAGGCGGTGACCGTCCCGGCGGCGGCGCACCTGCCGAGGGGGAGGAACAGTTGTCCCGTGCCGAGGGTCGTCCCGGTGGTGGTGTCGGTGAACGTGACGGTTCCGGTGGGCCTGGTCGTGGAGCCCCCGCCGGGGCAGACGATGTCGCTCAGCACGACCGGCGAGCCGATCCGGGTGAGCCCGGGCATCGCGGTCATGGTCGTGGTGACCGGCTTCCCCACGGTGTAGCTGATGATCACCTGGCCGTTCTGGTTCGCCGTCCCGACCGTCGAGGCCGCATAGGACGTCCCGGTGCCCGACGGGGTCGCGAAGCTGCTCCCGCCACCGCCACCGCCGCCGCTTGCCTTGGTGCCGGTTCTGTTGACGGCACCGCTGCCGCCGCCCCCACCGGCGAAGTACCCGCCGCCCCCGCCCCCGCCCGCACCGGTGACAGTGGCGGCGCAGCCGCCGTCGATCGCTCCGCCGGTGCCGCCGCTGCCGACCGTGGTACCGGCGAACCCGCTGCCCGATGTACCCGGCGTGGCTCTACAGAACGCGACCGCGCCGGCCACGCCGCCCACACCACCCGTAGACGTGCTGGTCCTGCCGCCGCCCCCACCCTGCCCTGCCGCGGCCCCAGGGCCGGTGGCGCTTCCCCCGGTACCGGCGGTGGCATCGGGCGGGGTCCCGCCGTTGCCCCCGGTGCCGCCCGTCCGGTCGCCGCC
>NZ_JBHWGD010000187.1:0-5917 GCF_042733235.1 Kitasatospora sp. NPDC059722 | reverse complement strand
CGGCGTCGGCGGCCGCCGCGCGGTCGGTCAGCGCTGCCAGTTCGGTCTCACCTCGATCGTCCCGTGCCGGGCGCCGGGGATCTTGGAGGCGATCTCGATCGCCTCGTCGAGGTCCCGGGCGTCGACCATGTAGTAGCCGCCGACCTGCTCCTTCGTCTCCGCGAAGGGGCCGTCGGCCACCAGCACGTCGCCGTCGCGCACGCGGACGGTGGTGGCGTCGGCGGTCGGCCGCAGGCGCTCGCCGCCGAGGAGGACGCCGCGGCGGCCCATCTCCTCGCCGAAGGCGGTGTACTCGGCGAGCATCGCCGCGCCCTCGTCGGGGCCGAGGGCGCCGATGGCGTTCTCGTCGGTGCAGATGATCAGCAGGTATCGCATGTCGTCCTCCTCGCAACAGCCCTTGGACCGAGTGGACCGGAGTCCCGGAATCGGTCGGTCACAGATGGGACGAACGGGACGAAGCCGGATGGACCACTCCATCGTCCGACGTCACCGCGCACCCGGCCATCGCTGTCCTCCGGACGCGTTCCCGTTCGTCCCACCCGTGCAAGCCACCCACCCCGAGGAGGTGCGTCCCGATGACCACCGCCACCGCGCAAACCGCCCCCGCGCGGCCGGCCCGGCAGGCCTGGACCCTGGTCCTCGCCTCGCTGGGCGTCTTCATGACCGCCCTCGACACCCTCGTCGTCACGACCGCCCTGCCCGCGCTGCGGATCTCCCTGCACGGCGGCCTGTCCGACCTGGAGTGGACGGTCAACGCCTACAACCTGTGCTTCGCCTGCGCGCTGCTCACCGGTGCCGCGCTGGGCGACAGGTTCGGCCGGCGGCGGATGTACGCCGTCGGGCTGGCCGTGTTCACGGCGGCCTCGGCCGCGGCCGCGCTCTCCCCGACGGTCGGCGCGCTGATCGCCGCCCGGGCCGTGCAGGGCGCGGGTGCGGCGCTGGTGATGCCGCTGACGCTCACCCTGATCAGCGCGGCGTTCCCGGCCGGGAAGCGCGGCATGGCGATCGGCCTGTGGGGCGGCATCGCCGGGCTGGCGGTGGCGGCCGGTCCGGTGGTCGGCGGCGCGGTCGTGCAGGGGATCAGCTGGCACTGGATCTTCTGGCTGAACGTGCCGATCGGCCTCGCCCTGATCCCGCTCGCGGCGACCCGCCTGCGCGAGAACTTCGGTCCGCGGCCGCGCCTGGACGTACCCGGGCTGCTGCTCGCCGGGGCCGGGTTCTTCGGCCTCACGTGGGGGCTGGTCCGTTCGAACACCGTCGGCTGGGCGAGCGGCGAGGTGCTCGGGTCGCTGCTCGCGGGCGCGGCCGTCGTCGGCGCGTTCCTGTGGTGGGAGCGGCGGGCCCCGGCACCGATGCTGCCGCTCGCGATGTTCCGGCGCCGCAGCTTCTCCGCGGCCAACGGCGTGAGCTTCTTCCTCTACGCGGGCCTGTTCGGCGCACTGTTCCTGATGGCGCAGTTCTTCCAGACGGCGCAGGGCCTCACCCCGATGCAGGCGGGCCTGCGCCTGCTCGCCTGGACGGCGGCGCCGGTGGTGGTCGCGCCGCTCGCCGGACGGCTGGCCGACCGCTACGGGAACCGGCCGTTCATCGTCCTCGGCCTGCTGCTCCAGGCCGGCGGGCTCGCCTGGGTCGCCGGGATCGCCCGGCCGGCCTCCGGCTTCGCCGCGCTGGGCGTCGCCCTGGCGATCGCCGGGACCGGCACCTCCCTGGTGTTCCCGACCGTGGCCAACGCCGTCGTCGAGTCGGTCGACGACCGGGACGTCGGCATGGCGGCCGGCACCAACAGCGCGATGCGCGAGCTCGGCGGCGTCTTCGGCGTGGCCGTCCTGGCCTCCGTCTTCGCCCGCCCCGGCGCGTACTCCTCGCCCGCCGTGTTCGTCGACGGCTTCACCACGGCGCTGTGGGTGGGCGTCGGATTCTCCGCCGTCGGCGTCCTGGTCGGCCTGTTCGGCCTCCGACGCAAGGCCCCCGCGCCTACTCGGCGTGGATCACCGACAGCGCGTGTTCCCGCGCGCCCGTACTCAACATCGCGTTGAGCTCGTCGAACAGGGCGCCGGCGCTGACCCCGTTCCAGCCCGGGGGGAGCAGCGAGAGCGGCAGGCCGGGGTCCCGGTACGGGAGGCGGCGCCACTGGGTGAGCATCGGGACGTAGACCCGGAAGGCCTCCAGCGGGGTGACGCCGGAGGTCTTCACCCGGTCCAGGACCGGGCGGTGGCGGGCGAGGAACTCCGCGTACAGCTCGGCGAGTTCGTCGAGGTCCCACCAGCTGCGCACCTTGGAGCGCAGGTCGCCGAAGGCGTAGTGCTCGCCACTGAAGATGTCGACGTAGGCAGCGAGCCCGCGGCGCTCCAGGGTGCGGCGGGTCTCGGCGGCGAGGTTGCCCGGCGCCACCCAGACGCCGGGCGCCGCGGTGCCGAGGCCGAGCCGGGTGAGGCTGGTGCGCAGCTCGTGGCGTTTCTGGCGCTCGGACTCGGGGACGGAGAAGACGACGACGATCCAGCCGTCCTCGGGCACGGCGCGCACGCGCTCGAAGATGCGGGCGTCGCCCTCGGCGAGCGTCTCCAGCACCGACGGGACGAGCGCGTACCCGGCGGCGCCCCCGTGCCGCCCGCTCTCCAGGACGCCACGCCGCTTGAGGCGGGAGATGGACGAACGGACGGCGGGCGGCTCGACGCCGAGGTCGCCCATCAGCCGGACCACCGACGCGACGGAGAGCCAGTTCTCCTCACCGCGCGCGTACAGGCCGAAGGTGGTGGTGATCAGGGGGCCGTGCCGCGCGTCGCGGCCGGCCGCGGGGGACTCCTCGTGCCCGGCCGTCACAGGTGCGCTCTCCTCGTCTCGGGCCGGCATTGTGGATCAAGCCCGGTGTTGATCAAGCTCGGCCGCGGGCAGCCTATCGCCTCTGCCGGTCATCACATCAGCGACGTCCGCACGACCCGGTTGCGCAGCTCGCCGAGCCCGTCGACGCGTGTGACGACGACGTCCCCGTCGCGCAGGAAGACCTGCGGGTCGCGGGCGCTGCCGATGCCGCTCGGGGTGCCGGTGAGCAGGACGTCGCCGGCGCGCAGCGTCATCCCCCGGCTCAGTTCGGCGATCAACCGGGCGATCGGGAAGGCCATCCGGGCGCTGGTGGCGTCCTGGCGCGGTTCGCCGTTGACCTCGCAGCGCACGCGCAGGCCGCCCGGGTCCGGCACTTCGTCGGCGGTGGTGAGCCAGGGGCCGAGGGGCATGGTGGCGTCGATGCTCTTGCCCTTGAGCCACTGGCCGCCGTGGGCGCGCTGGAGGTCGCGCTGGGAGACGTCGTTGGCGACGAGGTAGCCGAAGACGTGGCCGAGGGCCTCGGACTCCGGGATCGACCGGCCGTCGCGGCCGATGACGAGGGCGATCTCGGCCTCGTAGTCCCACTGGGCGGAGAGTTCCGGGTCGTAGGCGATGTCGTCGGCCGGGCCGATGACGGTGTCCGGGCCCTTGGTGAAGAAGGTGGGCCGGTCTGGCCGCCCGGCCGGGTCCTGGCCGCCGCGCTTGCCGCGGGACTCCTCGAAGTGGTCCCAGTAGTTCCAGCCGGTGCACAGGATGTCGCGGTTGAAGTGCTGCAACGGCGACTCCAGTCGGACGTCCGCGAGCGCGACGACCGGCGCGTGCGCCACCGCGGCCCGCGCCGCCGCCAGGCCCTCCGGCCCGCCGCGCACGAGGACGTCGACCGTGCCGAGCCACTCGGGCAGCAGGGCCAGGGCCTTCGCGTCCTCGTCGACGGCCCCTGCGCGCGGCCGGCCGTCGACCGTCAGGGCTGCGAGCTTCATCGTTGCGGTACCTCCGTTGCGACCGTCAGGGAAGATCGATCCACCGTGCACTCGTCACGGCGCCCGATTCAGGTGCCCGATTCGCGGCGATCCACTCGCGCTGCCCGGGGCACGGTGCTCCACCCCCGCAGATCGGCTCACGCCGCGGGCCGCACCAACCGCTCGTCCGGGATCACCGCGACCCCGAGGATCTCGATCAGCGCCTCCGGCTGCCACAGCGCGGTGCAGCCGATGCCCGCCATCGCCGGGTAGACCGGCCCGGCCAGTTCGCGCCAGACCTCGCCGATTTCCTTGCCGTGCGCCTGGTAGTCGGGGATGTCGGTCAGGTAGATCGTCACGCTGACCAGGTCCTGCGGCTCGCCGCCCGCCTCGCGCAGGGTGGCGAGGACGTTGCCGAAGGCCTGCCGGAACTGCTCCACGATGCCGCCCGGCACGATCCGCATGCCGGCGTCGAGGGCGGTCTGCCCCCCGAGGTGGAGGATGTTGCCAGCCAGCGTCCCGTGCGAGTAACCGCTCGGCTTCGGCAGGGAGCTCGGGTTGACGGGCACCGGCGTCATGCGGCCTCCATCGTGTGTCGGGGCGAGATGTATTGACACTAGATGACGGTCGTGAAAAAAACGAGATACCGATCCCGAGAAACGGAGCCGTCCGCATGGAGCCCGATCTCAGCACGTACCAACTCGACGGCGACAATTCGATGTACCGCCTCCCGAGCGGTCTGGTCGCCCCCGTCGTCACCCGCCGCGGCATGGAGGACCCGGGCACCGCCGACTCCGGCGGCGCCGTGCGGATCTCGGGCGTGAGCATCCAGCACACCCCCGCCCGCCGGCTCTGGTTCGGCCAGGTCAGCAACGAGCCCGGCTACCGCTCGGTGACCCACCACCACGGCGAGGCCGAGACCGGCGGCTACGTCCTGGAGGGCCGCGGCCGCATCTACTTCGGCGAACGGTTCGAGGACTACATCGACATGGAGCAGGGCGACTGGGTCTTCGTGCCCCCGTTCATGCCCCACATCGAGTGCAACCTCTCGCGCACCGAGCGCCTCGTGTGGATGACCACCCGCACGCCCGAGAACATCGTCGTCAACCTGCCGGACGTCGCCGACGACGACCTGCGCGACTGGACGGACCGCTGATGGCCGCCGATCCCACCTCCGAGGCCTTCACCTCGGCCGTCACCCTCAAGCCCGCCGAGCCCGAGCACTTCGACCTCGCCTTCACCGCCACCACCCAGCCCTGCCCGTGGCCCAAGGCCTACGGCGGCGACCTCGTCGCCCAGGCCGCCGCCGCCGCGATGCGCTCGGTGACGGACGGCAAGTCGCTGCACTCGATGCACGGCTACTTCCTGCGCCCGGCCGACATCGGCGCCGACGTCCGCTACGAGGTGGAGGTCCTGCGCGACGGCCGCGGCTACAGCACCCGCCAGGTGCGCGGCTACCAGAACGGCAAGCCGCTGTACGTCTGCCTGGCCAACTTCGCGGCCGGCGAGCCCGGCGGCACCTTCGCCGCCGGCTTCGACGGCTCGCTGCCCTCCCCCGAGAGCCTGCCGAGCTCGGCCGCCTACCTCGCCGACCGCACCGGCGGCACGATGACCGACGGGTCCAAGGCGTACTGGTCCGGCGGCCGCAGCTTCGACATGCGCCACGTGCCGGGCCCCGTCTACCTCACCGTCGAGGGCGAGCGGACCCCCCACCAGGCCGTCTGGATCAAGCCGTTCGACCACCTGCGGCCCGTCGAGGGCCTCACCGACGCGCAGCGCGACCAGGCCGCCCTCGCCTACGTCTGCGACTACACGATCCTGGAGCCCGTCCTGCGCGTGCTCGACCTCGCGTGGGCACGGCCCGGGCTGGTGACGGCGAGCCTCGACCACGCCATGTGGTTCCACCGGCCGGGACCGGTGGACGACTGGCTGCTGTACGTGCAGGAGGCGGTCGCCGCCGACAGCGGACGCGGGCTCGGCACGGGCAGGTTCTTCACCCGCGACCACCGCCACCTCGCCACCGTCGCCCAGGAGGGCATGATCCGCACCACCTGATCGTGCATGTGTTAGGGCGGCACGGAGAGGGGCTCGGGGGGGGGGGGCGCGGGGACGGCGCGCTGGGGGGCGGGGGGGGCGGT
>NZ_JBHWGD010000186.1:0-6103 GCF_042733235.1 Kitasatospora sp. NPDC059722 | reverse complement strand
GCCCTCAGCGGCTCTACCCCGCCCCCCGCCCGCCCCCCCGGCCCCCCCCCCCCCGGCCCGCCCGCCCCCCCCCCGCCCCCCCCGCCCCCCCCCCCCCCCCCCCCCGCGGACCGGGGCCGGAGGGAATCGGCGAGCGCCTCAGTACCAGCGCTGCCAGGCGTTGAAGTTGTTGGTGTCCGCGTACCACAGGCCGACCGGGCTGCCGTTGCCCTGCCAGCGCGACGAGTAGCCGTCGAGGGCGACGACGCTGCTGGTCTTGGGCGAGGTGAGCGAGATGTCGGCACCGTTGACGTAGGAGTGGAAGGTCTGCCCCGGGGCGCCACCGTCCTTGCAGTCGTAGACGTTGAACTGCGCGCCCACCGTGTTGCCCCACGACTCGGGGTAGTCCAGGCAGCGGCCGGAGGCGTTGTTGACGAGTTCGAGCCCGTAGAAGGCCCCCGCGTCGTACACGCGCCACCGCCACTGCTCGGTGGGCCCGTTGTTGCAGGCCCAGAAGCCGGCGGGCGAGTTGTTCGCACCGCCGCCGCTGGCGAAGTTGTCGAGGCAGTAGCCGTCCCCGTAGGCACGGACGTGGAAGTAGAACGGCCCCGAGTCGGCGAGGGCCGCACCCGCGAGGGCGGGCTTCCCGTCGCGGGCCGCGGCCAGCACCTGGCCGAGGGCCTGCTGGGCGGTGACGGTCGCGGTCGCCGCGGGGCCTGCGGCCGGGTTCGCGGCCGGGTTCGCGGCCGGGTTCGCGGCCGGCCCCGCATCGGCACGGGCCGCCGTGGCCGGGGCGGCGAGCGCGAGGGCGGTGAGAACAGCGGCTACCGACGCACCAAATTTTGTCATGCGCACAACGCTAGGGAGTCCGGGCCCGCCCCGGAAGGGACGCACCACAAGTGGCACGTCCCCTTCCCGATCGCCCTCCGGCCCCGGCCGGGACCGGGGCCAGGGCCAGGGCCGGGGCCGGGGCCGGGACCAGAGGGCTGCGCCGAACGGCGGAATCAGATCAGCTTCACCGACGCGTCGTCCACCAGGAAGGCTGTCTTCCCGCTCGTCGAGTGCGCGACCAGCTTGATGCCCACCGTCGAGCCGAACTCGGCCGCCACGTACGGCGTCAGGTCGAAGGACTGCAGCCGGTAGCCGTTCGTCGCGTCCAGGTTGCTCCAGGTCTTGACGGTCGCCATGTAGGTGCCGCTCCACTGGTCGTACAGCTCCAGGGAGAGCGTGTCCACCGCCGAGCCGCCGGGCGCGGAGGCGCCCTGGGCGCTGCCCGTGACGTTCAGCCAGAAGGACAGGTGCTCCTGGGTGTAGCCCGGGGTCGTCTCGACCCACTGGACGATGGAGTCGTCGCTCGCGGTGTTCTGCCCGAGCCACGCGTACGTCGCGCCGCCGTGCGCCTGGTGGGCGGTGGACGGCGTGATGATGTTGTAGCCGGACGGGTTCCACACGCCGTGGTCGGCGGTGCCGTTCTCGAAGCCCGGGTCGTTGAGCTGCTCGATCGGGGTGCAGCCGGTCTGCGGGCCGTGGAAGAAGCCGGCCCGGAAGGTCTGGCTCTGCGTGTTGCCCTGGTCGTCGCGGCCGGTCACGGTGATCGTGCGCCAGCCGGTCGCGTGCGTCGTCCCGGTGATGCGGCCGGTCGCCGCGTCGATCCGCAGCCCGGCGGGCAGGCCCTTGGCGCCGTACGTGATCGGGCGCCCGGCGCGGTCGGAGGCGAGGACGGCGAGGTCGACGGGCTTGCCGCTCTCGACCGTCTGCTCGCACGGCCGGGTCACGAGGAGCTGCGCGTTAGCGAAGACCGGGTCGTCGCCCGTGCACAGGTGGTCGTAGTTCGACCACGTGGTCTGCACCGGGAAACTCCCGGTCGAGAGCTGGAGGTTGAACATCCCGCCGTTGCGGCCGACCGGGATCCAGGAGCACTTGTCGCCGTTCTCCTGGCCGGTCGCGTCCGTCCAGGCGCCGGAGGCGTTCTGGTCGGTGATCGTCTCGGCGTACTCGTGACCGCCGATGATCCCGTAGCCGTCGAGGCGGCCGCGCGCGCCCGGGTTGATCCAGTTGGTGCCGCACGCGGGCACGTCGGTCAGGTACGGCATGAGCGTGTAGGCGAGGGTGCCGGCCGAGCTGCGCATGAAGGTGTGCCAGGCGCAGTAGCCGAGCTCCTTCCACTTGTCGGAGTCCAGGCCCTGGCCGGTGTTGATGATGTACTGCACGTCCCGGTTCTGGTTCGGGTCCGTGTTGCCGAAGTGCTTGGCGGCGGCGACGACTTCGGCCGCGATCTCCGGCTCGGTGGCGGCCTTCGGCGCGGGCGCCGCGTTGTCCACCCACACGCCCGCGAGCGTCTGGCCGGCCACCGGCATGCCGACGTGGTTGGCGTCGGGCGGGCAGTAGGACGAACCGGGCGCGATGCCCTCGCAGTACTGGGTCATGACGCGGGACCACGTGTCGGTCGTGCTGCCCAGGCCCTTGAAGAAGTCCTGCTGGTAGGGCGCGGCGGCGTCCGGGTCACCCGAGAGGGTGAGGTTTCCAGTCGTCGCGTCGGTGCCGGGGGTGCCCCACTGGCTGCCCCAGTAGATCAGGTACACCTTCGGCTGGCCCGTGGTGACGCCGATCGAGTCCTGGCCGCCCCGGTAGGTCATCTGCAGGTCGTAGTTGTTGCGCGGGGCGGCGGCCGCACTGGTCTTCGCCGCCTGCCGCTGGGCGAAGGTGGTGGCGTTGGGCATCACGTGCGGCCGGGTGGCGCCGACCTGCACCCAGGTGCCGTCGATCTGCCGCCAGCCCTCGGCGGCCGGGTGCGGATCGGCGGGCGCGGCGCTGCCCGCCGGCCCGGGCTGCCGCTCGCCCTGGGCGAGGGCCGTACCGGCGGTGCCGGTGCCGGCGAGCCCGAGGACGAGCGCCCCGAGCAGGAGTTTCCGGAGCGATCCGGCGAGACGTGAACGTGCGGTAGGCACAGGGAGGTCCTGACTCTCGGTCGGAGGAAGGGAACGAGGAAGGGGAACGAGGAAGGGGAACGAGGTAGGGGAACGGGGAGAGGGAACGGGAAAGCGACGGCCGCCCTTGCGCGCCCGTTGACGGGCCCTCAGGACGCCATGTGAAATGACACATGTCACCGATCACATGGGTCAAGCCCTTCGGCCTGAGGTTCGCGCCCGCACTTGTCCCACCCGTCCCGCCATGATTTGAACGTTCAACACCCCACTGACCCAGCGCCCCCGACGTACGCCCAGGAGCCGCTCATGCCTCCCGCGCACAACACCGTCCTGTCCAGCTTCTCCGCCCTCGCCGCCCTCGCCGTCATCGCGGGGGCGGCCCCCGCCTCCGCCGCCGGAGACGATCCGGTGGACGGCGGCACCTACGTCATCTCGTCATCCGTGGACGGCAGTTGCCTGGGCCCGCGGTTCGCCCGGCCGGCCCTCGGCACGCCCACCGTCACCGCCGCCTGCCAGGGCCTGCTCAGCCAGCGGTGGCAACTGCGCCGCGGCGCCGACGGCTACCTCCTCGCCGACGCCGCGACCGGGCGCTGCCTCGCCGCCGACCTCACCGCCGCCGACTGCGGCAGCGCAGCGCGCTTCACCGTCTCCCCCGTGCCCGGCGGCCACACCCTCGCCACGGGCGGCCGCTGCCTCACGCCCCACCACGACGGCCCGGTCCGCGTCCAGCCCTGCACCCCGAGACCCGCCCAGCGCTGGACGCTCACCCGCACCGAGCCGCTCTTCCTCGCCAACCCCGGCTTCGAACTGGGCGCCGACGGCTGGACGTTCACCGCCCACACCGGCCTCGCCACCAACAACCCGCACACCGGCACCCGTCTCGCCTACCTCGACGCGGGCTCCGGTTACCGGGTGAGCCAGGAGGTCACCGCCGTCACCGACGGGACGTACGACCTGTCCGCGTGGATCGCGAGCGGAGCAGCGGGCGGCACCTTCTCGGCCACCGTCAACGGCACAGTCGTCCGCCAACTCGCCCTCCCCGGCCAGCCCGTCTACGCCAAGTACACCCTCCCCCGCGTCCACCTCTCGCCCGGCGACCGGCTGACGCTCGCCATCGGCCCCTCCCCCACCGGCTGGGTCAACGTCGACGAGGCCGCCGTGGCCCCCTCCGCCCCGAACGACCCGCTGATCGACTCCTCCGACCCCGAGGTCGTCGCCCTGTTCGACTGGGCCAAGACCAAGGCCAACAGCTGGGTCCAGCAGGCCGGCGCCCCCGGCGTCCTCAACCTCGACGAGAACCACCCCGACGGCACGGGCACCGCGGCCTACGACACCACCTACTGGGCCGGCTACCCGTTCCGGTCCGACTTCTACAGCCGCGACTTCGCCCACCAGCTCGTCGGCGCCCACCTGTTGGGACTCGACGCCCAGAACAAGACCATGCTGCGGGCCTTCGCCGCCTCCGCGACCGACGCCAACGGACTGGACCCGGTGTGGTCCGTCAACTTCGACGCCAAGACCCCGGGCAGCATCGACTACCGCAGCCCGAGCAGCTTCGTCCGGGAACTCCCAGCCCCCTTCGAGCTCGTGGAGAAGACCGGCGAGGCCTACCGCTGGACCGGCGACCGCGACTACACCGACGACCCCGTCCTCACCCGCTACGTCCGCAGCACCCTCGGCCCGTACATCGCCCGCCACCCCGGGCCCGTCGACAACGGCGGCGTCCCGATCCCGCAGGCCGCCAGCCGCAACATCTTCAAGGGCACCGCGAGCTACGCCGAGAACGCCACCACCACGTACGCCGAGGCGGGCGACGCCCTCGGCGCCCAGTACCAGGCCTACCTCGCCGCCGCGACCCTCGCCTCCCCACGCAGCGACCGCGCCACCTACCGCCAGGCAGCCGAAACCCTCCGGCGATACGCGAACTCCGTCTGGACGGTGGACCCGCAACACCCCGGCGCCGTCGTCCACGGCTACGACACCAACGGCCACCCCCTCACCGACTGGGGCTACGAGGCGAGCATCCTGATGCCCGCCAAACACCTCCTGGACGCGGGCCCGCGCCGGGACGCCTTCCTCGCCGACCTCGACGCCCAGGACTCCGGCCCGCAACGCTCCGACAACCTGGAGGCCTACACCTACCTCCCGGACGCCTTCTTCGCCGCCGGCGACGGGGACAGGGCCTGGAAGTGGATGCGCACCATCTACGAGGCCACCCCCCAAGTCCACGCCAGCGGCCGCATGTTGAACGGCGACTACCCCGAAGTCCCGTTCACCCTGCTGTCCCAGACCGTCCAGGGCCTCCTGGGCCTCACCCCCGACGCCTCCGCCGCCTCCGACGCCGTCGAAACCACCTCCCACCTGCCGAGCTCGATGACCTGGCTCCAGGTTGCGGACATCCCCGTCGGCAGAACGCGGATCACCGTCCGCCAGGACGGCCACAGCGCCACGACCCTCACCAACACCGGCCCGACCCCGCTCACCTGGACCCCCCGCTTCCCCGGCACCCACCCCACCATCACCGTCAACGGCACACCGCACCCGGCCCAGACCACCACAGTGGACGGCACCACCTACAGCACGGCCACACTCCACGTCTCCCCCGGCGAGACCACGACAGTCACCACCTTCGGCTAGGTTCGGGCGTGCAGCCGGCCGCGTGCGGGCACATCTCGGTAGCCCGGAGGGTTTCGGCATGAGAGCCTCACGATCATGGCCACGGAAACCGAGGTGGGCGAGCTGCTGCACCAGCGCGGCTGGCGGACGGCGTTCACGGTCTCGGACATGGTGAACGCGTGGGCCGCCCTGGTGGGTGTCATCGAGCGCGGCTATGACGACGACATCCACGAGTACACCAACGACCTCTACTGCCGGAACTGGCTCCACGAGGCGTGGCTCCTGCTGGACGAGCACCTCGTCCAGCTCTGGACGCCGCGGATCAAAACCCTGGACGACCGGTACAAGGCCGCGACCGTCGACGACGACGGCCAAGCACTCGACCGGTTCCACGAACTGCCAGGCCCCGACCTGTGGTGGTGGCGGCGACACCCCCGCATCCTCACCGGGGACCTCGGGCGGTCACTCCGCTCGGCCGGCGCCATCGGCACCGCCCCGGACACGGCCTGACCCTCAGCGTGGTGGGGGTGGGACGGGCGAGCCCCCCACGCACCGCGCGCCCGCGGCGGCGCAACGCCAGG
>NZ_JBHWGD010000185.1:4239-6117 GCF_042733235.1 Kitasatospora sp. NPDC059722 | reverse complement strand
GCGGCGCGCGCGGGCTCGTGCGGTCGCGCGGCGGGGCCGAGGGCCGGGTTCTCTCGGGCGGCCCGGGTGGTCGCGAGCGCGTGGGCGTGGTCGGCGTCGGAGCCCTCGGCGTCCGCCGCCAGGAACGCGACCAGCCGCTCGGCCTGGGCGCGCAGCGCCTCGGGGGTGCGGCCGGAGACCAGCCAGGGCAGCGTCCCGGCGTCGACGGCCGCCTCCGCCGCCGGCGTCTCCTCCGCCGCCGGGGCCTCCTCGATAATGGCGTGCGCGTTGGTGCCGCTGAGGCCGAAGGACGAGACGCCCGCCCGGCGCGGCTCGGCGCCCTGCGGCCACGGCGTCGCCTCGGTCAGCAGCCGGACGGCGCCGGACTCCCAGTCGACGTGCGTGGACGGCTCGTCCACGTGCAGGGTGCGCGGCAGCAGCTCGTGCCGCAGCGCCAGCACCGTCTTGATCACCCCGGCCATGCCGGCCGCGGCCTGGGTGTGACTCAGGTTCGACTTCACCGAGCCGAGCAGCAGCGGGCGCTGCGGGTCCCGCCCGCGCCCGTAGGTGGCGAGCAGCGCCTGGGCCTCGACCGGGTCGCCGAGGACGGTGCCGGTGCCGTGCGCCTCGACCGCGTCGACCTGGTCGGCGGAGAGCCGGGCGTTGCGCAGCGCCTGCTCGATGACGCGCTGCTGGGACGGCCCGTTGGGCGCGGTGAGCCCGTTCGAGGCGCCGTCCTGGTTGACGGCGGTGCCGCGCACGACGGCCAGCACCCGGTGCCCGTTGCGCCGGGCCACCGACAGCCGCTCCAGGACGAGCACGCCGACGCCCTCGGCCCACCCGGTGCCGTCCGCGGAGTCGGCGAAGGAGCGGCAGCGGCCGTCCGATGCCAGGCCGCCCTGGCGGGCGAACTCGACGAAGGTGGTGGGCGTCGACATGACGGTGACGCCCGCGGCGAGGGCCATGCCGCACTCCCCCGCGCGCAGCGACTGCGCGGCCAGGTGGAGCGCGACGAGCGAGGAGGAGCACGCGGTGTCGACGGTGACGGCCGGGCCGACGGCGCCGAGGACGTAGGAGAGGCGGCCGGAGATCACGCTGGTCGCGTTGCCGGTCAGGACGAAGCCCTGGACGTCGTCGTCCGGCCCGGTGCGGTAGTCCTGCGGCATCGCGCCGACGAACACGCCGGTGCGGGTGCCGCGGACGCTGCTCGGGTCGATGCCCGCGCGCTCGATGGCCTCCCAGGACGCCTCCAGCAGGACGCGCTGCTGCGGGTCCATGGACAGCGCCTCGCGCGGCGAGATGCCGAAGAAGCCCGGGTCGAAGTCGGCGGCGCCCTGCAGGAACCCGCCCCGGACGTCGACCGGCCCGTCCGCCGGGTCGAGCTCCCAGCCGCGGTCGGCGGGCAGGCCGGTGATGCCGTCCTCGCCGGCGACCAGCATCGCCCAGAGGTCCTCGGGAGCCGCGACCCCGCCGGGGAAGCGGCAGCTCATCCCCACGATGGCGATCGGCTCCCGGGCGGCCGCCTCCAGCTCGTCCACCCGCTGCCGGGAGCGCTGGAGGTCCGCGCTGGCCCGCTTGAGGTAGTCCCGGAGCTTCTGTTCCTTGTCCATCATCGACGCAACCCATCTGGAAGACCGGCGAACGGCAGGGATCCGCTTGAGGACGGCCCGCGTGCCCGGCACGCGCGGCGCTCGCATTCCCGCACTCCAGCGCCCAGTCTCGATCCGGCCCGCGCCGAATTTCCCTAGGGTCTGCCTCCGGGCGGACGACGGGAGGCCGGAGGCAGACCCCAGGGTCTGGCGAGCGTGGGCCAGCCCCCGGCGGACTCGAGTGAGTTGCGGGGCCCGGGGGGGGGGGAGTCAGTGGCGCGCGCGAGGGGGGCGGGCCGCGCGGGGCGGG
>NZ_JBHWGD010000185.1:3949-4229 GCF_042733235.1 Kitasatospora sp. NPDC059722 | reverse complement strand
CGCCCCAGCCACCCCCACCACACCCCCCACAACCCCCGCAGCGCCCACCACATAATCGCCCCCCCGACCCGCCGGGCGGCCCCCGGCGACGGCGCCCCCCCCACCCCAGGGTCTGTCGATCTTGCTCCAACCCCCGCCGGACTCTAGGGATTTGCCGGGCCGTTCGGCTGGATCGTCAGTTCCGCGAGCCATGGGCGCGGCCCGACCGGGGCGGCGCCCCGACATCGACGAGGATCACCGCCATGCCCGAACCGATCCCGCACGGCGACGCACCGAGAGT
>NZ_JBHWGD010000185.1:3633-3939 GCF_042733235.1 Kitasatospora sp. NPDC059722 | reverse complement strand
CCGCCGAGGGCACCGCGTACGCTGCCGCGGCCGAACTCAGCGAGCTCAGCGAGCTCGACGAGCAGCTGATCGCCCAACTGGTCCACCGCATCCGGCTGGCCCGCGGCCACCAACTCAGCCGCCGCGCCGCCGGGTTGCCGACCACCAGCCTCGCGCAGGAGAACGCCATGCTGCGCCGCTACGCCGCCCGGCTGGGCGACCAGGGCGCCGGGATCGCGCTGGCGATCCTGGAACTCTCCCGGCCGCCGAACGGGCCGGCTCTGGAACAACGCTAGGGCGGTGGGGGGGGGGCGGGGCCCCCCCCCC
>NZ_JBHWGD010000185.1:0-3623 GCF_042733235.1 Kitasatospora sp. NPDC059722 | reverse complement strand
CCGACTCTCAAACACCGTGCGGGGGTGGGTGAGACCCCCACCCCCCCCCCCTCAAGCGTTCCCGGCCCGTGTCACCAGCGGGCGCCGGCCAGCACCTCGCCGTAGTCGCGGGCGACGCGCGCCTGCTCCAGGTCGGACTCCACCATCATCCGCATGAGCTCCGGGAAGTCGACCTTCGGCTCCCAGCCCAGCTTCTCCCGCGCGTTGCCGGCGTCGGCGCAGAGCGTCTCCACCTCGGCCGGCCGCACGAGCCCCGGGTCCACCTCGACGTACCGCTCCCAGTCGAGCCCGACGCACTCGAAGGCGATCCTGGCCGCGTCCCGCACCGAGTGCATCCGCCCGGTGCCGATGACGTAGTCGCCCGGCTCGTCCTGCTGGAGCATCAGGTGCATCGCCCGGACGTAGTCCCCGGCGAAGCCCCAGTCGCGCACGGCGTCGAGGTTGCCGAGCAGCAGCCGGTCCTGCAGGCCGAGCTTGATCTGCGCGACCGCCAGCGAGATCTTGCGGGTCACGAACTCGGCCCCGCGGCGCGGCGACTCGTGGTTGAACAGGATCCCCGAGACGCCGTACATCCCGTAGGACTCGCGGTAGTTGCGGGTGATGTAGTGACCGTAGGTCTTCACCACGCCGTACGGGCTGCGTGGATGGAAGGTGGTCCGCTCGTCCTGCGGGGTCTCCGCCACCATGCCGAACATCTCGGAACTGGAGGCCTGGTAGAACCGGATCCGCCCGGGACCGCCGGCCGCGCCGGCCGGCTTGTTGATCCCGCTGACCATCCGGATCGCCTCCAGCACCCGCAGCACGCCGGTGCCGTTGACCTCGGTGACGAGTTCCGGCTGGCGCCAGGACATCGGCACGAACGAGATCGCCCCGAGGTTGTAGACCTCGTCGGGCTGGATCGAGTCGACGGCGGAGACCAGGCTGCCCTGGTCCATCAGGTCGCCGTCGACGAACCGCAGGTCCGGGATCAGCCTGCTGACCCGGTCCTTCCGCGGATTCGCTTGTCCCCGGGTGAGGCCCCAGACCTCGTACCCCAGGGAGATGAGGTGTTCGGCCAGGTACGACCCGTCCTGGCCGGTCACCCCGGTGATCAGTGCACGCTTGGACATCCGTTCCCCTTCAGCCACCGCTCGCGGGCTCGCGGGCCGTTCTCGGCACAGCCAGCGAACCAGAAGCACGGCTAAGGAATTTGCGAGACTTCGGGCCGGATCACGACGTCCACGCCCCCACGACCACGACGCGCCACGACGTTCGCGCCCCCACAGCGGGCCCGGAAGCGGGCTCGACCCGGGCTAGAGAAAACCCGCCGCCCCCGTGGCACGGGCTTAGTGTGCGGACGCATCCGCACACTCCTTCGACGACCACGCCGAGCCCGCACCCAGGGGAGAACCGCCATGCGCATCCAGGTCCTCGGCCCGCTCACCGCCGACCTCAACGGCACCTCGATCGTCCCCACGGCCGCCAAGCAGCGGCAGATCCTCGCCCTGCTCGCGCTCTACCCGAACCGGATCCTCCCCACGAGCACGCTCATCCACGAGATCTGGGGCGACCACCCGCCGCGGCGGGCCCTCACGACGCTCCAGACGTACATCCTCCAGCTGCGCCGCCGCATCACCCACGCCCTCGCCGGGGCGCCGCCGGCCGGCCAGGACACCACCGCCAAGGACGTCCTGACCACCAGACACTGCGGCTACCAGCTCACCCTCCCGCCCGCCGACCCCGACCGCCACACCCTCGACCTCCAGGCGTACAACGACCTCACCACGCGCGGCCAGGAGGCCTTCAACCGCGGCCACGACCTGGACGCCAACGCCCGCTTCCACGAGGCCCTCGCCCTGTGGAACGGCCCCGCGCTCGTCGACATCACTCCGGGACCGATCCTCAGCACCGAGATCATCCGACTGGAGGAGAGCCGCCTGGTCACCCTCGAACGCCGCATCGACACCGACCTGCGCCTGGGCCGGCACAACGAGCTGATCCCCGAACTCACCCACCTCACCCACCAGCACCCGCACCACGAGGGCCTGCACGCCCAGGCGATGGTCGCCCTCTACCGGGCCGGGCGGCAGACCACCGCGCTCACCACGTACCACCACCTGCGCCACCGCCTCACCGCCGAGCTCGGCATCCAGCCCTCGCCCCACCTCCAGCACCTGCACCACGCGATCCTCACGCTCGACCCCACGCTCAACACGCCCGCCACCAGCCTCCACCCCACGACCTACAACCTGTATCCGGCCTGAGCACCCACACCCTCCTCACCCAGGACCCGCCATGACGCCCACATCCGGCAAACCCCTCGCCCTCATCACCGGCGGGACGCGCGGAATCGGCCTCGCCATCGCCCGCGAGCTGGGCAACCGCGGTCACCGCGTCCACATCTGCGCGCGCACGGCCCAGGACATCACCGACACCCTCGGCACGCTCCGCGAGGAGGGCATCGAGGCCGACGGCGCCCCCTGCGACGTCCGCGACCCGGCCCAGGTCACCAGGCTCGTCCAGGACGCCGTGGACCGCCACGGGCCCATCACCGTCCTCGTCAACAACGCCGGCCGCACCGGCGGCGGCCCCACCGCGACGACCACCGACGACCTCTGGTACGACGTCATCGACACCAACCTGAACGCCGTCTTCCTCGTCACCCGCGAGACCCTCAGACACGGGCACATCACCGCCACGGCCCACCCGCGCATCATCAACATCGCCTCCACCGCCGGGAAGCAGCCCGTCACCCTCGGCGCGCCCTACACCGCGAGCAAGCACGCCGTCATCGGCTTCACGAAGGCCCTCGCCAAGGAGCTCGCCCCCACCGGCACCACCGTCAACGCGATCTGCCCCGGCTACGTGCACACCCCCAACACCACGCGCATCCACCACGAGTACGCGACCGCCTACAACACGACGCCCGAGACGATCCTCCAGCACTTCCAGACCCAGATCCCGCTCGGGCGCTACACCACCCCCGAGGAGGTCGCCGCCCTGGCCGGCTACCTCACCACCGCCACGGCCGCGAGCATCACGGCCCAGGCCCTCAACGTCTGCGGCGGCCTCGCCACACAGTAGGCGGGCCCCGAGCCCCCTCCCCCGCACGGCCACCGACGGAAAGGACCCGGGCCAGGTGCCCGCTGATCAATGATGACGACCCGTCAGTTCGCCAGCGCACCGGTCACCTTGTTCGTCGCCGGCACCCCGGAGCCGCCGCCCTGCCTGCCCGCCCGGCGACCGCCGCGGCGCCTCGACGCCGGCTCGGTCACCGCCGCACTGGCCCGCACCGCCACCCGGCAGTGGCGCCCCCCGACACCCGAGGAGCGGCAACCGCCACGCCGGGCCGCCGAGTTCCACCTCGTCGAGCTCTACCAGCCCTACGCCGGCACCGTGCTGCGCACGGCCCTGCGCGCCGTCGAACCCGGCGCGGGACCGGACGTCCTGTGGGAGCGCGAGGCCGCCGGCCCGGACGGGCTCGACGGCGTCCTCGCCGAGCTCGGCCGCAGCCTCGCGCACGGGCCGCGCATGCGCGCCGTCCTGGTCGGGCGGCCCGGCGCGGGGGGGGGGGCGCCCGCGGGCGGGGGGGGCCCGGCCCGCCCCCCCCCCCCCCCCCCGCCCGTGCAGCAGGGGGGCCCGCC
>NZ_JBHWGD010000184.1:0-6132 GCF_042733235.1 Kitasatospora sp. NPDC059722 | reverse complement strand
GCCACTCGCGGCGGCTCACCGGCCGGCACGGGCGCGGGGCCATGCGGCCTCGCGCAGCAGCCGCAGGCCGTTGAGGCCGACGATGACGGTCGAGCCCTCGTGGCCGAGGACGCCGAGCGGCAGCGGGAGGGTGGCGACGAGGTCCCACACGACCAGGGCGGAGATGAACACCGAGGCGATCACCAGGTTCTGCACGACGAGGCCGCGGGCCCGTCGGGAGAGCGCCACCACGGCCGGGACGGTGGCGAGTTCGTCGCGCACGACCACCGCGTCCGCGGTCTCCAGGGCGAGGTCCGAGCCCGCCCGGCCCATCGCGACGCCGGTGTGGGCGGCGGCCAGCGCGGGCGCGTCGTTGACGCCGTCGCCGATCACCAGCACCTTGCGGCCCGCCGCCTCGCACTCGCGGACGGCGGCCACCTTGTCCTGCGGCAGCAGCGCGGCGCGCACGTCGGTGATGCCGACCTCGGCGGCCACGTGCGCGGCGGCGCGCGGGTTGTCGCCGGTGAGCAGCATCGGCGTCCCGCCGGTGAGCGCGGCGAGGGCGGTGACGGTGGCGGCGGCGTCGGGGCGCAGCCGGTCGGCGATGCCGAGCACGCCCAGCGGGACGCCGTCGGCCTCGACCAGGACGGCGGTGCGGCCTGCCGCCTCCAGCTCCCCCGCGTGCACGTCGGCCTGGTCGACCTCCGGGCCGCTGCGTCCTTCGAGCAGACGGGCGGGTGCGGCGACGGCGACGATGCGGCCGTCGATGGTGGCGCTGACGCCGATGCCGGGGGTGGAGGTGAAGTCCTCGGCGGCGGGGAGGGCGAGGCCCCGGGCGCGGGCGGCGTCGACGACGGCGCGGGCGAGCGGGTGCTCGCTGGGGTGCTCGGCCGCGGCGGCGAGCGTGAGCAGCCCGTCCTCGGTGAGGCCGGAGCCGGTGAGCGGGCGGAGGTCGGTGACGCGCGGGGTGCCTTCGGTGAGGGTGCCGGTCTTGTCGAGCGCGACGGTGTCGCTCTGGCCGAGGCGCTCCATGACGACGGCGGACTTGACGAGGACGCCGTGGCGTCCGGCGTTGGCGATCGCGGAGAGCAGCGGCGGCATGGTGGCCAGCACGACGGCGCACGGCGAGGCAACGATCATGAACGTCATCGCGCGCAGCAGCGAGTCGGTGAGGGCCGCGCCGACGGCGAGCGGGACGGCGAAGACGGCGAGGGTCGCGAGGACCATGCCGATCGAGTAGCGCTGCTCGACCTTCTCGATGAAGAGCTGGGTGGGCGCCTTGGTCTCGGAGGCCTCCTCGACCATCTGCACGATCCGCGCGATCACCGAGTCGGAGGCGTCCCGGTCGACGCGGATCCGCAGGGCGCCGGTGCCGTTGAGGGTGCCGGCGAAGACCTCGTCGCCGGCGGCCTTGGCGACGGGCAGCGGCTCGCCGGTGATGGTGGCCTGGTCGACCTCGCTCGCACCGTCCAGGACCCGCCCGTCGGCGCCGATCCGCTCGCCGGGCCGCACGAGGACGGTGTCGCCGACGGCGAGCGCCTCGGTGGGGACGCTCTCCTCGGCGCCGCCCGCGAGGAGCCGGGTGGCGGTGGTCGGGGCCAGGTCGAGCAGGCCGCGCACGGAGTCGGCGGTCCGGGCGGTGGCCAGGGCCTCCAGGGCGCCGGAGGGGTCGACTATGACGATCAGCAGAGCGCCGTCCATGACCTGCCCGACGGCGGCGGCACCGAGGGCGGCGACGATCATCAGCAGGTCGACGTCGAGGGTCTTCTCGCGCAGCGCCCGGAGGCCGGCCCACGCGGGCTCCCAGCCGCCGGTGGCGTACGCGAGGGCGTAGAGCGGGCCCCAGGCCCAGGCGGGGGCGCCGGTCAGCTGGAGCGGCAGCGCGGTCAGGAACAGCACCGTCGCCGCGGCGGCCCACCGGGCCTCGGGCAGGGCGAAGACCCGGGTGCGGCGGCGGGGGGCGGCATCCGGACGCGGCGGCGCGGTGGGCGCCGGGCGCTCGATCAGGGTGGCGGGCATGGCAGGCGGGGACCCTTCGGGCACGACAGGACAAGGGCAGGGCTGGGCCCTGGCGTTTCCACGATACATGAACATATGAACGCTCCTTCATTCATGGCCTGTACGATGGTCCCCATGGGTCATGGAGCCGCCACCACCCGAAGCGCCGAAGTCGCCGCCGAAGCCGTCCCGCGCACCCGCCTGGACGCCGACGGCGCCGCCCGCGTGGCCACCACCCTCCAGGCCCTCGCCACCCCGTCCCGCCTGCTGATCCTGTCCCGCCTGCGCGAGGGCCCCTGCGCCGCCACCGAACTCGCCACCGAGGTCGGCATGGAACAGTCCGCCTGCTCCCACCAGCTGCGCCTGCTGCGCAACCTCGGCCTCGTCACCGGCACCCGCCAGGGCCGCTCGGTGGTGTACGCGCTGTACGACAACCACGTCGCCGAACTGCTCGACCAGGCCGTCTACCACATCGAGCACCTGCGCCTGGGGCTCAGCGACGCGACGGACTGACCGGGCCCCGACGACCCCTCTGGACGCCCGGCCAAGATCGCTGGGACGATGGCCCGATGCCCTCCCCCGTCGCCCCCGATGCGCTGCTCCGCGGCGTCGCCGCCAACCGCGCCGCACCCTCGGACGTCCTGCTGCGACTGCTGGCGCCGGAGGCGAAGCCCGCGCGCCTCGACCTGTGCGAGAGGCGTCCGCTGCCGGACGACGTCGTCGAGGCCGCGCTCGCGCACCCGGAGCCGGGAGTCCGGCGGGCGATCGCCCGGAACCGGTACGTCCCGGTGGAGATCCGCAGCCGGCTGGTCCACGACCCGCTCGACTTCGTGCGCGCCGCGCTGGCCGGCGGACCGCGTCCGCGGTTCCAGCGCGTCGAGCCGCTGCCCGACGAGGCGCTGGCGGCCCTGCTCTCCGCGGAGGACGAGCCCGGCCGGGGCGGGATCCTCACCGCGGACGAGATCCGGCAGGAGCTGGCGTTCTCGTTCCAGCTGCCGACGGCATTCTCCCTCCGTGCGGTCGACCACCCCCACCCCCGGCTCAGGGCCCACGCCGCCCGCAGTTGGCAGCACCTCACCCCCGCCCAGCGCGAAGCCCTGCTCGCGGATCCGGACGAGACCGTCCGCGACCAGGCCCGGCGCGAGGCCCGCCGCCTCGACCCCGCCGCCCTCGAAGCGCTCTTCCACCGCCCGGGCCTGAGCGAGCGCGACCGCTACACCATGCTCTGGTTGTACGCGGTCACCGACGCCATCGCCGAACACTGCTTCACCGAGGAGCCCGGCTACCTGCCCGCGCTCGCGGCCAGCCCGTACACCCCTGCCCACGTCGTCGCCCGGCTCGCCCGCCACCCCGACCCGGCACTGCGCCGGCGCGTCGCCGAACGGGCCGACCTGGACGCCGGGTCGCTCGCGGAACTCGCGGCGGACCCGGACCCCTCCGTCCGCTCCCGGGCACTCGCGCACCCGCTCCCCCGCACTCGGGCGCAGGCCTCCGTCATCCACGGCGTCCTCGCCGACGACCCCGCGGACCTCGGCCCGATCGGCGCGGGATCCGAGGCCGAGCCGGACTGGTACCTCGCCGGCGCCGTCTCCGAACTCCCGTCGCTGCGCCGGGCCGCCGCCACCTGGCCCGGCCTGCCCGCGCACCTCGTCGACCGGCTCGCGGACGACCCCGACGAGGGAGTGCGGCACCTGCTGGCCTACCACCACCCGCTCGCCCCGCCCGCGACCGTCCTCGCCGCGTTCCTCGCGAGCCCCGAGCAGCGCGAGTACCTGCGGACGCTACCCACCCTGCCCCGCACGGGACTTCAGCACCTCCTCACCCACGAGGACCCCGAGGTCCGCGCCCTGGCCGCCGCCGACCCCACCCTCGACCACCCGCCCGTCGAGCTCCTCACCGACCCCGACGAGCGGGTCCGCCGGGCCGCCGCCACCAACCCGCTGCTCCCGCCCGACGTCCTCGACGCCCTCCTCGCCGACCCCGCGCTCGCCGAGGCCGCCGCGGCCAACCCGGCGCTGACCGCGGCCCGGCTGCACGGGCTCCTCGACCTCGCCGGGCTGCCGTAGCCGGGTCGTCAGAGGCGGATTGTCAGAGGCGGGGTGCATGATCGGGACGTCCGACCACGACAGGGAGCACGCCATGCCGATCACCAACGACCAGGTCCTCCAGTACTCGTTCCTGCCCGGGTTGTACCGGGACGACTACTTCCCCGACGCCGTCGTCGACCAGGGGTGCGCCATCCTGCGGCGGCTGTGCGAGCGGATCGAGGCCGAGCGGCCGGGTGACCTCGACGCGCTGTACGGCCTCACCGCCGGCGCCACCGAGGAGTTCAACGTCCTCCAGGAGGCGTTCGAGGCCGCCGGCAGCGAGATCGAGACGGTCGCCCGCGAGGAGATCGCCGAGGACTTCTGGTTCATCGCGAACGCCTACGGGTTCCCGGAGGCCGACGCCGAGAAGCTGATCGCCGAGCGGGACTGGTAGGAGTCGAGGAAGCGCACCATGTGCAGCTTCGTCACGGCCCGGCCGCCGACCACGACGGCCCCCGGCTCCCGGCCCCACACCTCGAAGCCGCACGACGTGTAGAGCCGGAGCGCCGCCTCGTTGCCCTCGGAGACCGTCAGCAGCACCTGCTGCACCTCGTCGTGAGCGGCGGCCAGTTCGAGCGTCCGCGCGACCAGCGCCCGGCCGACGCCCCGGCCGCCCGCCGCGGGCGCCACGGCCATGCCGAACAGCGTCGCCTTGTGCCGCTCCTGGCCCCGGGCGCGCAGCCTGAGGCCCGCCGTGCCGATCAGCCCGCCGTCCGCCGCGAACGCGCCGAGCACCGCGCCCTCCGCCAGTCGGCGGACGGACACCGCGAGCGGCTTCGCGCACTCCTCCTCGTAGCTCGACGTGAAGGCCTCGGGCGTCTCCCGGAGGGCCTCCAGACGGAAGGTCCGGTACACCTCCGCGTCGCCCGCGCCCAGCCGGCGGATGGTCACCCCGTCGGGGTCAGAGACGGACACGCGTGCACCTCGTCACGTACGGCATCGCGATCTCCTCGTGGCCCGCGAGGTCGGGGTGGGTGTCGAGGAGGTGCTCGACGTCCGCGAGGAGGCGGGTGCGCTCGGCCTCGGGGAGGGTGATGACGTAGCTGCGCGAGGCGACCATGTCGAGGATCCCGGTCCTCGTCGTCACGTGCTCCCAGCGGATCTCCAGCCGCTCGGGGGCGCCGAAGGGGGCGGGGACGACGGGCTTGGTGTCGATCGTCTGCTTCGCCGAGCGGTGCATCAGGGCGCCGAGTTCGGCGGCCCACGGCTCGGACTCGTCGCGGACGTTCCAGATCAGGGAGAGCGTGCCGCCGGGGGCGAGGACGCGGGCGATCTCCGGCACGGCGGTGCCCTGGTCGAACCAGTGCCAGGCCTGCGCGACGACCACCGCGTCCACGCTGCCGTCCGGCAGCGGGATCCGCTCGGCCGAGCCGCCCCGCACGGCCGCCCTCGGGACGGCCGCCGCGAGCTGGTCGCGCATCGCCTCGTCCGGCTCGACGGCGACGACGTCCAGGCCCGCGTCCACCAGCAGGCGGGTCAGCTTGCCGGTGCCCGCGCCGAGGTCGAGCACCCGGCGGGCCTCGCGCGGCACGGCCGAGCCGATCAGCGCCAGCGGGTAGCCGGGCCGCCCCTGCTGGTACGCGCCGGCCGCGGCGCCGAACGAGCGGGCCCGCAGCTTGCCGGACCAGCGACGGGTGGCGCCCTGGCGGGTCATCCCGCAGGCGCGGCCGATCTCCTCCCAGGTCGCGTAGCGGCCGCGGCGCAGCTCGTCGATGACCGCCGTGCGGCGGTCCTCCAGGACGGCGATCACTTCGGACAGCCGGTGCAGGCCGGCGAGGCCGCCTTCGCCGGCGACGTCGGCGGCGATGCGGTGAGCAAGATCATCGATAGTCACGGCCGCACTGTAGGGCCGCTCCGCACCGGGCGTCAACACTCATTGCTCATTGCGCAACACATGTTGCCTGGGAGCCTCTCGCCACCCTGGAAACAAACAGTGGGGAAACTCGACTCCCTCTTCACACTTCTCCCATAACCTGTCGCGCAGCAGACCGACTTGAGGAGATGTGACATGAACTCACGTGCAAGGAAGGCCCGTTGGGCCACCGCACTGGCCCAGACCGAGTCGCTC
>NZ_JBHWGD010000183.1:0-6135 GCF_042733235.1 Kitasatospora sp. NPDC059722 | reverse complement strand
CTTTGTATAAGCCACAGGCCGACCAGGTCGGCGCCGGGGGCGCGGCGCCCACCGGGTCGGGCTCGTCCTCGACGGGTTCCGGCTCCCCGCGCGTCTGCCGCGGCGGCGCCGGGCGTGACAGGGCGGCGAGGCGCCGGTCGGCCTCGGCCTGGATGGCGTCCTTGTCGCCGATCTCGGCGTCCGGCAGCGCGTCCGGCAGCAGGTCCTCCAGCAGTCGCAGCGGCCGGTACGCGAGGCCGAGCAGGCCCCACACCGTCATGACGGCGCCGACCAGGACGAGCAGCAGGCCCGCGCCGCGGCCGGGGCCGGTGCCGAGGACCAGGCCGACGGAGTCGGCGAGCGCGCCGCCGGGGCGCAGCAGCGGTGCGAAGACGTGGTCGGAGAGCGGGCCCGCGGTGAGGAAGCCGAGCGGCATCATCGACATGGCCAGCATCTGGTTGGTGGCGAGGACGCGGCCCTGGAGTTCCATGCCGACCTTGGTCTGGATGAGTGCCATCCAGTGGGCGTTGAGGATGATCAGCGCGCCCCACAGCACGAACATGCCCGCCGCCGTGAGCGCGGTGTGCGGTCCGCTGCCGGCGACGACGGCGGCGAGGCCGACCACCGACGTGAAGCCGACCATGCCGACCGCGCGGCGCCGGGTGCCGCCCCACAGCGCCATCACGACACCGCCCGCCATCGCGCCGACACCGCCGACGGCGGTGATGACGCCGAGTTCCACGGACGTGCCGTCGGCCAGGACCATCGGGGTGACGAGGACGGTGGCGACCGCGAACAGGTAGTTGAAGACGACGAAGAAGACGACCATCGCGACGAGGCTGTGCCGCCGGACGATGTAGCGCCAGCCGGTGACGACCTCGCGCAGCAGCGGTTCTTCCTGCTTGTCGAACATCGCGTCCGGGAAGCGGACGAGCAGCAGGCAGGTGACGCCGGTCAGGAAGGTGGCCATGTCGAAGAGGACGACGCCGTGCAGGCCGATCAGCGACACGAGCACGCCGCCGGCCAGGACGGCCATCATGTCGCCCGCGCCGGTGCCGAGTTGGGCGAGGCCGTTGGCCTGGCCGAGGTAGCGCTTGGGCACGAGCTGGGTGATCGCGGCCAGGTAGGCGGGCCGTTGGAACGCCGTGCAGACGGATCCCGTGCAGGCCACCACGTAGATGTGCCAGACGTGGAGGAGGTCCGCCCAGTGGAGCAGGCCCAGTGCGAGCATGCCCGCCGCGGCGACGGTGTCCGTCACGATCATGATCTTGCGGCGGTCCACCCGGTCGGCCACCGCGCCCGCGATCGGCAGCAGGAGGACGGCGGGCAGCACCGCGACCACCGAGATGAGCGCGAAGTCGAAGGCGGAGCCGGTCTGCTGGTAGACCCAGACGCCGAGCGCGAAGCCGGACAGGCTCGTGCCGATCATCGAGACGAACTGGCCGATCGCCACCTTGGCGAAGGTCGCGAGCTCGGCGCGGGCCGCCGGGCGCTTGGTCGCGACCTGCTCGGCCACGCCGCCCGTCGCCGCGAACCCGGCCAGGACGCGGGCGAGTTCGGCGGCCTGGTGCTTGAGGAAGTAGTGCCCGGCGCGCGGGATCACGGCGAGGTCGACGGTGGCGCCGAAGTGCTCCCACTCGGCGTACCGCTCCTCGTACAGCTGGGTCGCGCGGTCCTTCTCCCCCACGACGCACAGGATCGGCGCGGCCATGCGCGCGGGCCGCCCGTCCCCGTACGCGCGCGTGTAGAAGTCCTCGGCCTGCCGCACGTCGTGGCGCAACGCCCGGACCAGGAAGTCCTGTTCGGCCCGGTCGTAGACGTCGGTGAAGCCGCCCATCGCGCGCAGGTAGTCGAGGTAGGAGCGGTTGGAGAGCATCCGGTCGCCGGGCATGCGGCGGGCGAACCACTCGGCGAAGCGGCCGGGCAGGCGGGCCGCCGGGAACGTCCCGCCGAGGGCGAGGCCGCGCAGGTCGACGCCGGCCGCCTCCAGGCGGGAGCCCAGGGCGGTGGCCAGCGCGCCGCCGAGGCAGTGGCCGTACAGGAGCACCGGGCCCTCGATCCGCTCGGCGACCTCGGCGGCCAACCGGTCGGCGAGGCCGTCGAGTTCGGCGAGCTCGTCGTGCGGGCGGCTCGGGTCGTGGCCGGGCAGCTCGACGGCGTAGAGCCGGTGCCCGGCGGGCAGGGCGTCGGCGAGCGGCTGGAACGTGATCGGGCTGCCGCCGCCGTACGGGACGCAGACGACGGTGACCTCGGCCGGCTCGCCGCCGCGCGTGAGCTTGTGCAGCAGACGGCGCGGACCGTCCTGGGCCGGGCCGCCGCCGGCCCGGGCGTCGAGCAGGGCGGCCAGGGCGCGGACGGTCGGCTGCTGGAACAGGTCGATCACCGACAGGCCGCGGCCGATCAGCCGGACGGTGCGCACGGCGGAGAAGGAGTCCCCGCCGAGGGCGAAGAAGTCGTCCGCCGGGCCGACGTCCTCGACGTCGAGCACCTGCCGGTAGACGGCGGCCACGGCGTGCTCGGCCTCCGTCTCCAACTCTCCCCCACCGGAGACCTGTTGGACCGGCGACGGCTCCGGCAGCGCGTGCCGGTCCACCTTGCCGTTGGCGTTCAGCGGCAGCGCCTCCAGCAGCACCACGGCCGCCGGCACCATGTAGTCGGGCAGCCGGGTGCGCAGCGCGGCCCGCAGGTCCCCCGGGTCGGGGACGGCGGGCACGACGTACGCGACGAGGCTGCGGGCCGCGCCCTCGCCGCGCGCGACCACGACCGCCTCGCGGACCTCGGGGCGGGCGGTCAGCTCGGCCTCGACCTCGCCGGTCTCCACCCGGAAGCCGCGGATCTTCACCTGGTGGTCGATCCGGCCGAGGAACTCGATCGCGCCGTCGGGGCGGCGGCGCACGAGGTCCCCGGTGCGGTAGCAGCGCCGGCCGTCGACGGTGACGAACCGTTCCGCCGTCAGGTCGTCGCGGCCCAGGTAGCCGCGCGCCACGCCGCCGCCCGACACGTACAGCTCGCCGGGCACGCCCACCGGCACCGGGCGCCGCGGGGCGTCGAGGACGTGGGCGCCGACGTTGCCGAACGGCAGGCCCAGCGGGACAGCGGCATCGGGCTCGACCGGAACGGGCGCGCCGAGCATCGAGACGGTCGTCTCGGTGGGCCCGTAGTGGTTGTGCAGCGGGAGGTCCGGCCGGGCGGCGCGGATGCGCGCGACCAGGTCGGGGCGCAGCGCTTCGCCCGCGCAGATCAGCAGGTGTGCGGGCAGCACGCCCGCGAGGCCGTCGCCGTGCGCGGCCAGGCCCTCCAGGTGGCTGGGGACGAGCTTCATCGCGTCGATCCGGTGCTCGGCCGCGTACCGGGCGAACGCGGCCGGGTCGGTGGCCTGTTCGCGCGTGAGCAGGTGCAGGCAGCCGCCGCCGGTGAGGGCGCCGAACACGTTGGTGGTGCCGAGGTCGGCGGCGAAGGTGGAGACCAGCGCCCAGTTCCAGCCCTCGCTGCCGGGGCCGATCCGCTCGCGCAGGCCGTGCAGGTAGTTGCGGTAGTTGCGGTGCTCGACGGCGACGCCCTTGGGGGCGCCGGTGGAGCCGGAGGTGAAGATCAGGTAGCACAGGTGCTCGGGGCGGACGTCCACCTCGGGCGGCCCGTCGCACGGCTCCGCCGGGGTGGTGAGCGGCGGGACGACGACGGCCTCGCCCGGTACGCGGGCGCGGAGGTCGTCGGTGGTGACCACCGCGGCGGTGCCGGCGGCGGTGAGGAGTGCGGCGATGCGTTCGTCCGGGTAGACGGGGTCCAGTGGCAGGTAGGCGCCGCCCGCCTTGAGGATGCCGAGCATGCCGACGACGAGGGCGGCCGAGCGCTCGGCGAACAGGCCGACCGGGCGGTCCGGGCCGACGCCGAGGGCGCGCAGCCGGTGGGCCAGCGCGTTGGCGCGCCGGTCGAGCTCGGCGTAGCTGAGGACGCCGTCGGCACCCCGGACCGCCGGCGCGTGCGGGGTGCGGCGGGCCTGTTCCTCGACCAGGCCGTGCAGGGTGCCGGTGAGGTCCCAGGTGCGCGCGGTGTCGTCCCAGGCGTCGAGGCGGCGCCGCTCGGACGGGGTGAGCAGCGGCAGTTCGGCGAGCGGGCGGTCCGGGTCGGCGGCCATCGCGTCGAGGACGGTGGTGAGGTGGCCGAAGAACCGGCGGACCGTCGGCTCGTCGTACAGCTCGGCGCGCCACCCGAGGTCGGCGAGCAGGGCGTCGTCCTCGTCCACCACGGCGACGGAGAGGTCGAACTTGGCGGTGTCGGTGCCGACCGGGTGCCAGTCCACGTCCAGGCCGGGCAGCTCGGGCCGGGCCCGGTCCTGGTTGTGGACGTTGAGCAGGACCTGGAAGAGCGGGGTGTGGGAGAGCTCGCGCTCGGGCGCGAGGGCGTCCACCAGCCGCTCGAAGGGCAGGTCCTGACGGGCGAACGCGCCCAGGGCGCTCTCTCGGACGCGGTCGAGGAGCGCGCGGACGGTCGGCTCGCCGGAAAGGTCGGTGCGCATCGCGAGCGTGTTGACGAAGCAGCCGACCAGCGCCTCCGTCTCGCTGCGGGTCCGCCCGGCGACGGGCGTGCCGACCACGACGTCGTCGCTGCCGGTGTAGCGGCCGAGGACGGTCTGGAGGGCGGCCAGCAGCACCATGTACGGGGTCGTGGCGGTGCGTTCCGCGAGGGTGCGGATGCGACGGGAGCGCTCGGCGCCGAACTCGGCGGTGATCCGCGCGCCGCGGGTGCCGGCGACGGCCGGGCGGGACCGGTCGGTGGGCACGGTGACGGTGGTGGCGGCGCCGCGCAGCCGCTCCAGCCACCACGTCTCCTGCGCGGCGAGTTCGGCGGCCTGCTCGGTGAGCTGCCAGTGCGCGACGTCCGCGTACTGGACGGGCAGCGGCGCCCACGCGGGCGCCCGGCCCTCGCGGCGGGCCGCGTAGGCGGCGCCGAGGTCGGCGAACAGCACCCCGAGGGACCAGCCGTCGGCGGCGATGTGGTGCAGGACGAGGCTGAGCACGAAGCCCTCGCCCGTGCGCAGCAGGACGGCCCGCAGCGGCGGGTCGGCGGCGAGGTCGAAGGGCCGGGCGGCCTCCTCGGCGAGCCGGGCGTCCACGGCGGCGGCCTGGACGTCGGCGGTGGCGAGGGCGAAGGCGCCCGCCGCGAGCGGTCCGGGCCGCACCTCGCCCTCGGACGCCGGGTAGACGGTGCGCAGCACCTCGTGCCGGTCGACGACGTCCGCGAGGGCCGCGGCCAGGGCCGCCTCGTCGAGTTCTCCGGCGATGCGCAGCGCGAGCGGGATGTGGTAGGCGGCGCTGTCGGGCTCGTACTGGGCGAGGAACCACATCCGCCGCTGCGCGGAGGAGAGCGGCATCGGCTCGTCGGCGGGGCGCGGCGCGATGGCCGTCCTGGCCGGCGCCGCTGCGGCTCTGGCGGCTTTCGCCTTGGCGAGGCGCTGCCGCAGCAGTTCCTGGCGCCGGGCGTCGGCGGCGCCTTCTCTTGGTCGGTCGGTCATGCGTCGTCCCCCATGGTGGTGTCCCCCACTGCGTGCTCGCCCACCGCGTCATCGCCCACTGCGTCGTTTCCGAGCGCGGCGAGTTCGTCGTCGAGGTCGGCGAGCAGCAGGTCTTCGATGCGGCGGGCCATGGCGGCGAGGGTGCGGTCGCCGAAGACCGCGCGCAGGGGCACCTCGATGTCGAAGGTGTCCCGGATGCGGGCCGTCAGGCGGGTCGCGAGCAGCGAGTGGCCGCCGATGCTGAAGAAGTCGTCGTGGCGGGAGACCCGGACCGCGCCCAGGACCTCCTGCCACACCTCGGCGAGGATCTCCTCGCAGTCGCCCTCGGGCGGTGCGCCGAGGCCGCCCAGCTCCGGGGCGGGCAGCGCGGCCCGGTCGACCTTTCCGCCGGGCGTCAGCGGGAGGGCGTCGAGCAGCAGGAGCCCGGCGGGGACCATGTAGTCGGGCAGGCGGGCGGCCAGGGCGAGGCGCAGGTCGTCCTCGGTGAGCGTGCCGTCCGTGACGGCGTACCCGGCGAGGACCGGGCCCGCGGGCGTGTCGACGAGCCGGGCGGCGCGGGGCGGGTACACCGCCACCGCGGGAGACACGGCGCCTATATAACACTGTTGGTGGTCTCTGGAGGCGCGCTGAGATCTGTGGGAGGG
>NZ_JBHWGD010000182.1:0-6224 GCF_042733235.1 Kitasatospora sp. NPDC059722 | reverse complement strand
TCCCCCGCCCCCCCCGTGTGGGGCCGGGCCCGCCGGGGGGCCCCGGGGGGGGGGGGGGCCCCCCCGAGCCCCGGCCCGGGCAGGGTACGTCTCACATTCGACCAGTGGCGGGGGGCCGAGGCCCGGTTTCGTGGGCCGATCGGGTGATGCCGTGTCAGGCGGGTGGCCGGGTGGTGGGGTGTGCGGCCTGTGGTCGGGCGCGGGGCGCGGGGCGCGGGGCGCTGGGCGCGGGGTGGGGCGTGCGGCCCGTGTGCTCCGGGGTGACGCGGGCTCAGCCGGCGGTGCGCCGCTGGTTGCGGCGCAGCAGCTGGGTGCGGGCCAGGGTGTCCTGGCCGCCGCCGCGTTCGGCGAGGCGGTCGGCGATCGCGTGCTGCTCGTCGGCCGGCTTCTTGTCGTCGTACTTGAACTTGGCGCGCACCTGGAGGACCGTCAGGCGCAGTCCGCGCAGGCCCGGGAGCAGCCGGGAGAACTCCCCCTCGCCCGGGACGACCCGGGTGTCCGGGGTCTCGGGCTGGAAGTGTGCCAGCTGGCGGTTGAGGATCTCGGCCTTCCCCGCGGCCGACTCGACGATCTCCGCCGTGCACTGGAAGTGGACGGACGCGTAGTAGCTGGTGGGCGTGCCGGGTGCGCCGCGCCAGTGGCCGGGGGCGAAGGCGTAGCCGTCGGTGACCGCGAGGGTGACGTGCGGGTCGGCCCGGACGGCGGCGAGCAGCGGGTTGGGCGCGGCGAGGTGCAGCAGGATCTCGCCGCGGTCGGCGTCGAGCAGGAAGTGCGTCGGGACCAGGACGGGGCCTTCGCCCTGCCCGCCGTTGGCGGCGAGCAGGCCGAAGTCCCGGCCCTCGGCGAGCCACGCACGCCACTCGGCCTCGTCGCCGCGGTCCCAGGAGCGGATCAGCATGACGCGTTCTCGTTCTCGTTCTGGGTCTGGGTCTGGTCGTGCATGGGCGGGGTACCCTCGTCAGCCGGCCAGCTCGCGCAGGTGCGCGGGGAGCGGGACGGTGGTGGAGGCGGCCGGAGCGGGGGTGCCGAAGCCGCTGGTGACGGGGACGACGCCGGCCCAGTAGGGCAGGTCGACGTCCTCAGGCTCGTCGTTGGCGCCGTCGTCGCGGGACTTGGCGGATACCTCGTCCAGGTCGAGGCGGATCACGGCGGTGGCGGCGAGTTCCTTGGCGTTGGCCGGGCGGACCTCGGCGGAGCGGCCGGGGACGGTCTGGTCGACCAGCGCGTCCAGGGCGACGTTCAGCTCCTCCGGGTCGGTGACCTGGTGGGCGGTGCCGTGCGCCACCACCGAACGGAAGTTGACGGAGTGGTTGAACGCGGACTTGGTCAGCACGAGCGCGTCGACGAGGGTGACGGTGACGCAGACCTTCAGGCCCTCGTCGTCCTTGGCGCCGCGCATCGGGCGGCTGCCCGTCGAGCCGTGGACGTAGAGCCGGTCGCCGACGCGGGCGTAGATCGTCGGCAGGACGACCGGTGCGCCGTCGGCGACGAAGCCGAGGTGGCAGAGGTAGGTGCTGTCGAGTATCGCGTGGATCGCGTCCCGCTCCCAGGTGGCGCGGTCCTTGTAGCGCGTCGGCGTGGTGCGGGCGGTGCGGGCGTAGGTGGCACCGGCGGTGGTGGCGGCGGTGGCGTCCGACGTGGTGCTGTGCGACGCGGTGCTGTCCGTGGCAGGGACCGACATGACAAACCTCTATGTACTAGTGCATAATTTGCTTTGTGCTAGGAGACTATCCGCTGAAAGGGCGACGCGCCAGCGAAATCGCGGCCCACATCGAACAGGGCGTCAGTGGCGGGCAGCTCGCGCCCGGAACCGCGCTGCCCCCGCTGCGCGACCTCGCCGCCGAGCTCGGCGTCAACGCCAACACCGTCGCCGCCGCCTACCGCCTGCTGCGCGACCGCGGCGTGATCGAGACCGCCGGCCGCAAGGGCAGCCGCATCCTGCCCCGGCCCGCCCTCACCACCCGCGACCAGATCCGCGTGCCCGTGCCCCCGCACGCCCGCGACCTGTCCGCCGGCAACCCCGACCCGGCCCTCCTGCCCGACCTCGCCCCGCCCCTCGCCGCCGCGGCGGAGGCGGCCCGCGCCGAACCCGTCCTCTACGGCCACCCCTCCGTCGACCCGGGCCTGCTCGCCCTCGCCCGCGCCTCCTTCGAGGCCGACGGCCTGCCCGGCGGCCCGATCGCCGTCGCCTCCGGCTCCCTCGACACCGTCGAGCGCATCCTCGGCACCCGGCTGCGCCCCGGCGACGCGGTGGCCGTCGAGGACCCGGGCTGGGGCAGCCTGCTCGACCTGCTGCCCGCGATGGGCCTGCGGCCCGCGCCCGTCCGGCTCGACGACGAGGGCCCGCTGCCCGACTCGCTCGCCGCGGCGCTCGACGAGGGCGCCCGCGCCGTGATCGTCACCAGCCGGGCCCAGAACCCGACCGGCGCCGCACTCACCGCCGCCCGGGCCGCGGCGCTGCGCGAGGTGCTGGCCGGGTACCCCGACGTGCTGCTGATCGAGGACGACCACGGGCACGGCATGGTCGACCAGGCCTACCACCCGCTGGCCGGCGCCGGTTCGCGGCACTGGGCGGTCGTGCGCTCGGCGGCCAAGGCGTACGGGCCCGACCTGCGGCTGTCCGTCGCGGTCGGTGACGCGGACACCATCGGGCGCGTCTCCGGGCGGCTGCGGCTCGGCGCGGGCTGGGTCAGCCAGCTGCTCCAGCGGACCGTCGCCGAGCTCTGGCGCACCGACGCGGCGCCCGTCGCCACCGTGGCCGCCGTCTACCGGGCCCGCCGGGACGCGCTGCTCGGCGAGCTCGCGGCGCGCGGCATCGCGGCGCACGGCGAGAGCGGGCTGAACGTCTGGGTGCCCGTGCCGGACGAGACCTCCGCGCTCACCGCGCTCGTGCAGCGCGGATGGGTCGCGGCGCCCGGCGCGCGGTACCGGATCCAGTCTCCGCCCGGGATCCGGATCACCACGGCCGACCTCCGGCCGGACGAGGCGCCGCGGCTGGCGGACGACCTCGCGGCGGTGCTCGGGGCGGGCGGGGGCGGGTCGCGGCTGGTGTGAGTGCGGCGGGTGTGGCGGGTGTGGCGGGTGCGGGTGTCGCGGGTGCGGCGGGTGCGGGTGGCCGGGGCGGGGGTTCGGGGAGGGGGTTCGGGGAGGGGGATCGGTGGCCGAGCGGGTGGGGGCTGGTCTGAACCCGTGGGTAACAAAGCGGGAAACCTGCTGCACGTACCTAGCGGTAACCAGCTCTGTCATGCCATCTTCATCGCGCCACCGGCGCCGGCGGCCTACCCTCACACGCGTCTTCCCGTCCCCACACCACGGGGAGACCGAGCCGCAGGAGTTCCGCCGTGCCCGAAAACGGTTCGAGAAACACCCGCACGACCCCGCGACTCGCCCGCAGGCTGCTCACCGCGGCCTTCGCCCTCCCGCTCGCGATCGGCGGCGGTGTCGCCGTCGCCGCGCCCGCCTCCGCCGCCTCCGCCGCGGTGCCGAGCGGGCCCACCGCCAGCGTCACGCTCGGTGACAGCTACATCTCCGGCGAAGCCGGCCGGTGGATGGGCAACTCCGCCGACGGCAGCGGCGACCGGAGCGGCACCGACCGTGCCTGGAACGGAAGTTCCTACGACCCGAGCGCCGTCTACGGTGCCACCGCCGCCAACGGCTGCGACCGCTCCGACGTCGCCGAGGTGACCGGTGCGTCCTCGGTGGCGGCCAAGCAGATCAACCTGGCCTGCTCGGGCGCCGTCACCAACAACGTCTTCCGCGCCTCCAGCGGCGGCCAGTCGCTCAAGGGCGAGGCGCCGCAGGCCGACCAGCTCGCCGCCGTGGCCGCGCAGAACAACGTCAAGCTGATCACGCTGTCGATCGGCGGCAACGACCTCGGGTTCTCCGGCGTCATCTCCAGCTGCGTCCAGGACTACCTCGTCTGGTACAGCTACTGCCACGGCTCGCAGCAGTCCGCGATCGACTCGAAGATGCCGGCGGCGATGGCCGGCGTCGGCAAGGCGATCGACGAGATCCGTGCTGTGATGTCCAACGCGGGCTACGGACAGGGGACTTACCGTCTCGTGCTGCAGTCCTACCCGTCCCCGATCCCGCGCAGCTCCGAGATGCGCTACCCCGAGAGCGGCTGGACCCGCTCCAACACCGGCGGCTGCCCGTTCTGGGACGGCGACGCCGACTGGGCGCGCGACTCGATGGTGCCGCAGGTCTCCAAGGCGCTGGCGCAGGTCGCCGCGGCCAAGGGCGTCCAGTTCCTCGACCTCTCCGACATGCTGCAGGGGCGCGAGGTCTGCTCCACGGCCACCCAGCAGCCGACCACGGACGCCGCGCCGTCCGCGGCCACCAGCGAGTGGGCGCGCTTCCTCGACGGCGGGCTCAACACCACCCAGGGCGCGTTGCAGGAGTCGATGCACCCGAACTACTACGGGCAGCAGGCGCTGGGCAGTTGCCTCACCCAGCTGTTCGCGCGGAGCAGCGGGAACTACGCGTGCCGCAACACGGCCGGGCAGGACGCGAGCGGGATGTACCTGGCCGCCGAGTGACGTTTTGCGATGTGACGTGATGTGACCCGATGTGACGTGGCGCGACGTGGCCCTGGCCTTCCCCGTGTGGAACGGGGGAGGCCAGGGCCCCTCGGGGTCCTCAGCCCTTCGCGAGCAGCGCCTGGGCGTGTGCGCGGACCTGATCCTTCGTCAAGTACGCGTCCGTGTACTCGAAATCCTGCAGTCGGGCGGGCTGGCGGGCCAGGAAGCCCGTGCGGACGAAGTCGTCGCCGGCCGTCGCGTTCAGCAGCCAGTTCGCGCCCACCCGGAACTTCGCCACGTTGGTGCGCATCGCCATCAGGTGGTAGCCGCGGGCCACCAGCTGCGCCGGCACCCCGCGCAGCTCGACGCCGACCGGCTTCGACACCGCGTCCTTGCCGCCCAGGTCGACCACCAGGCCCAAGTCCTTGTGGTAGTACGGCTCCAGCGGCTGGTGGCGGAGCGAGGCGATCACGTTGTTCGCCACCGCGCGGCCCTGCCGGGCCGAGTGCTGGGCGGTCGGCGGACACACCGCGCCGTCGCCCTTCGCGAGGTCCGGGACGGCCGCGGCGTCGCCCAGCGCGAACACCCCGTCGAACTGCGGCACCCGCATCTCCGCCGTCACCGCGATCCGGCCCCGCACCGTCTCCGCGTCCAGCGTGCCGATCAGCGGGCTCGCGGCGACGCCCGCCGTCCAGATCAACGTCCGGCAGGGGAGCACCCGGCCGTCGGTGAACTTGACCGACTCGGCGCCGACTTCGGCCACCGACACGCCCAGCGACACCTCGATGCCGCGCGCCCGCAGCACCTCCAGCGCCGCCGTGCCGAGGGCGTCGCCGAGTTCGGGCATCAGCTTCGGGGCGATGTCGATCAGGTGCCACTTGATCTGCCGCGCGTCCAGTCGCGGGTAGCGGCGGGCCGCGGCGGTCGTCAGGCGCTGCAGGCAGGCCGCCGTCTCGGTGCCCGCGTAGCCGCCGCCCACCACGACGAACTGCAGCCGGGACTCGCGCTCGTTCTGGTCCAGCGTCGTGGAGGCCAGGTCGAGTTGGGCGATCACGTGGTCGCGGACGTAGGCGGCCTCGGCGAGCGTCTTCATGCCGCGGGCGTAGTCGGTGAGGCCCGGGATGTCGAACGTGCGGGTGACGCTGCCCGGGGCGAGCACGAGGATGTCGTACTTCTGCGCGATCACCTCGTCGGTGATCTTCCGGACGACGCAGACCTTGGACACCGGGTCCACCCCGATGGCCCCGCCGGGCACGATGTGGGTCCGGCGCAGGCTGCGGCGCAGCGACACCGCCACCGACTGCGGCGTCAGGACGCCGGCGGCGACGTGCGGCAGCAGCGGCAGGTAGAGCTGGTAGCTGAACGGCGTGACCAGCGAGATCTCGGCCTCGGAGGGCGCCAGCTTGTGTTCGAGGCGGCGGGCGCACTCCAGGCCGGCGAAGCCACCGCCCACGATCAGGATCCGGGGTCGTTCCATCGCTCATCCCTTTACCGTGCGGGTCTTACCGGGAGGGGTCCTTGGTGCTGTCCGCCACACTCGCATGGGGGAGGGGTGGGTGCCACTGGGGTGGGGCGGATGGGGGCCGCTGCGCGGGGCTTGGGGGCGGGGCGTGGGCTTTCGGGTGGGTGGGGGGTGCCGGGGGTGGCTGCGGGGGTGGCCGCTCCGGGGGCTGGATGATTTTCCGACTGCCGACTCTGTGGGTG
>NZ_JBHWGD010000181.1:0-6355 GCF_042733235.1 Kitasatospora sp. NPDC059722 | reverse complement strand
GCAGCCGGACACGCACGCGGGACCGTTGGTCACGGCCGCACCGGCCTCGCCGTCCGGGCGTAGCCCGGTGATCCTCAGGGGCGGAGAATGAAGCACGGGGTGTGTGCCTCAGCCTCAGGAAGGGAGCTTCCGATGGCCTGGCGTATCGAGGGCACGTATTTCGAGAACTGCAATTGCGACATGGTCTGCCCCTGCTCCACCTCCGGCCTCTCGGCTCCGGCGGACTACGACCGCTGCCGGGTGTTCCTGGCCTTCCACGTCGGTTCCGGCCGGGTCGACGACGTCGACGTGAGCGGTCTGACGGTCGCCGTGGTGGCCGACACCCCGCCGCTCATGAGCGAGGGCGGCTGGCGGATGGGCGTGATCATGGACGCGGCCGCCTCGCCCGAGCAGGCCGAAGCGCTCGGGGCGGTCTTCTCCGGTCAGCGCGGCGGCCCGATGGAGGCCCTCGGGCCGCTGGTCGGGGAGATGCTCGGGCTGGAGGTCGCCCGGATCGACTACGCCGAGGAGGGCCGGAGCCACCGCGTGCGGATCGGTGACGCGGTCGACATCGAGGTCGAGGACTTCGTCTCGCCGCTCGACGCGACCGGGAAGGGCGTGCGGGTCAGCGGCGTGGGATTCCCCGCGGACACCCTCGCGGCCGGAACCGCGACGAGGTCGCGCGTGAACGCCTTCGGCCTCGAGTTCGGAAACGAAGGGAAGAACGCCTTCTCGGCGCCGTTCTCCTGGGCGGCCTGAATGTCCGTCCAGACCGCTCGACGGGCCGTCGTCCCGGCGAGCCGGGCGGCGCTGCTCGCCGCGGCGGCACTGGCCTGGGTCCTGACGGTCCGCAGCTCGTCGGGCATGATGGCCGGACCGGGCACGATGGGGCGCGACCTGTGGGGGTTCCTGGTCCTGTGGGGGCTGATGATGGCCGCGATGATGCTCCCCTCCGTCACGCCGGTCGTCTCGTTGTACCTGCGGACGCTGCGCGCCCACGCGACGGGCTGGACGCGCGCGGGCCGTAGCACCGGTCTGGTCGTCGGTTACCTCGCCGTGTGGGAGGCCTTCGGGCTGGCCGCGTTCGGCGCGGCCTGGGCGGGCGGTGAACTCGCCGCCAGGGTGCCGAGCGCCGCGCCCTGGGTCGGCGCCGTCCTGCTGGCGGCGGCCGGCCTGTACCAGGTGACCCCGCTCAAGGACCGCTGCCTGAGCCACTGTCGCTCCCCCATCGGGTTCCTCATGCACTTCGGCGGCTACTCCGGGCGGCTGCGCGACCTGCGCGTCGGCCTCTACCACGGCGGCTACTGCGTCGGCTGCTGCTGGGGCCTGATGGTCGTCCTGATCGCGGTCGGCGTGATGAACCTCGCCTGGATGGCCGGTCTGGCCGCGGCCGTGTTCCTGGAGAAGACCTGGCGCCACGGCAAGGCGTTCAGCCTCGTCCTGGGCGCCGCCCTGATCGGCTACGCGTGCTTCGTGCCCTGGAACCCGGGCCTGGTCCCGGGACTGCACATGTCGTCGGCCATGCCCATGTGAGCGGACCTCCGGCGGAGGAAGGGACCGGCGGAGGAAGGGACCGGAGGCGGGCGGGCACCGATGGGGGCTGAGGTGCACCGCCCGCCGTCCGTCCCGGTCAGTCCTGTGCGGAGACGCTCGCCAGGTAGGCCGCCGCCTTGTCCGGGTCGAGGAGCCAGCGCTCCCAGTCCCCGGGATCGTTGAAGCCGTTGGCGAACCGGTCGGCGACGGCGGGGAGCCGGCCGGCCACGGCGATGACGTTCGCGACGTACTCGGGCGCCGGGTCGAGCATCGCGTTGGTCCACTCGGTGACGGCGCGCGCGTCCTGCCAGAAGCGGTCGAAGGCGGCCCGCATGAACCCGCGGTCGAAGGGCCGGTCGCCGTGGGCGAGGATCGCGTCGAGGTAGACGGCGGCGCACTTGGCGGCGTTGTTGGAGCCCTGGCCGGTGATCGGGTCGTTGGTGACGACGACGTCGGCGACGCCCAGCACCGCGCCGCCACCGGGCAGTTCGCCGACCGGACGGCGGACGACAGGGGTGATCCGGCCGACCAGCGTACTGCCCGCGTCGGTCACCTCGATGCCGTTCAGAGTCCGCTCGTACTCGCCGGGCACGAAGGTCCGCATCAGGTCGACGATCCCCCGCAGGACCTCGTCCGGCTCGGTGACCCCGCCGAAGACGTCCGCCGGTCCGCCCGGGAGCGCCTCCCAGAGCAGGACGTCGCACGGGCCGGCCGCGGTCAATGCGGGCAGGACGAAGAACTCGCCGGCCTCGGGCACGAGGTTGAAGCCGACGACGGGGATGTCGTGCCCGGGGCGCGGGCCGAGCCCGTCCACGTACGCGGCGGCGAGGGCGCGCTGGGGCCGGTCGAACGGGGAGCGGTCGGCGTCGCGCTCGAAGAGCGAGGCCAGTTCGCCCTTGCCGACGGCGACGAGCACCAGGTCGTAGGCGGGGGCGAGCCGGTCGAGGTCGGCGACCGTGGCCTGCCGCACCTCCACCCGGCCGCCGCGCGCGGCGAAGGTCTCCAGCCAGGTGGACATCTTGAGCCGCTGGTCGACGGACTGCGCGCTGCCGTCCAGGCGGCCCACCCAGTCGATCGCCCGCGCACCGTCCGGGCCGAGGACGGTGACGCCGATGCCCTCGATCTGCGGTGCCTCGCCCGCCCAGAGGTCGAGTCCGAGGGCGCGCTCGGTGCGCAGCGCCGCGTCGAACATGCACTGGGAGGACATCACCCGGCCGTCGCGGATCGCGTCCGCCGGGCGGTCGGTCATCACGGTCACGTCGTAGCCGTGGGACTGGAGGCCCAGGGCGAGCTGGAGGCCGGCCTGGCCGGCGCCGACGATGAGGATCGTGCGCATGCTCCCCGCTTTCCTGCCGTGCGGCGTGAGCCGCGCGTCATGACTGGCGTGTGACTTTCCGTGTCTGGATACCAGGCGGCCCGCGCCGCGTCCACACCCCCGGCACGCTCCGTGCAACCCGGCTGACGCTCCGCCACGGGCCCGCGCCTCCGAACGCCCGTGCACGAACCGGACGTTCACGACTCGTCATCTGCAATGGGAACCGTTTCCAAACAATCCCCCATCGGATGGTCAATCTCTCGTGTAACCAGAGGGTACGACGTCGCAGGTCAGGCAGGGTGATCACATGAGAAGCAAGAACTCCTCCGCCGCAGTGCGCATGCCAAGGAAGACGTCCCGCCGGACGCCCTTCCGCGCCCTGCCGCTGGTCGCGCTGGCCACCGCCGGCGTGGTGATATCCCTCGGCACCGTCGTGCCCGCCTCCGCCGCGACGTCCCGGGTGGACCTCAACGTCCTCGTCGTCACGGACGGCAACCCCTGGGTCGAGGGCATCCGCAAGCAGCTGGTCTCCGAGGGCGTCCCGACGACCGTGGTCGACCTCACCAGCGCCAACCGCGCGACCATCTCGGCGGCCTTCCTCGCCGACACCCTGGCCGACGGCACCCCGCACGGCCACTTCGAGGGCGTCGTCCTGCCCAGCGACTCCCCCGGTCAGCTCTCCGCCGCCGAGCTCTCCGCCCTCACCGGCTACGAGGCCTCGTACCACGTGCGGCAGGTCGACTCGTACGTCTGGCCCGGCGCCAACACCGGTCTGAGCGCCCCCGCGTGGACCGGCTCGATGGACGCCACCACCGCCACCGCGAGCGCCTCCGCCCGCGGCGACGCCTTCCGCTACCTCAACGGCCCCGTGTCGTTCGAGGGCACCGCCGGCGGCAGCGGCTCGTACGGCGCGCTGCCCACCGCGCTGCCCGACAACGCGGCCACCGGCTCGCACTTCGAGCCCTACATCACCGAGACCATCCCGGGCACGTCGACGCAGGGCGTGCTCGCGGGCGTCTACACGAGCAGCGGGCGCCAGCAGCTCGTGCTCACCTTCGCCTACAACTACTACCAGCAGCAGTTCCAGTTGCTCGCCCACGGCATCGTCGACTGGGTGACGCGGGGCGTGCACCTCGGCTACTGGCGCAACTACTTCTCCGCCCACATCGACGACCTCTTCAACGCCAATGCGCGCTGGAGCCAGAGCGGCAAGTGCACGCCGGGCGAGGGCGACTGCGCGGCCGGGGTGCCGAGCACCAACCCGCTCCGGATGACGGCCGCGGACGTCTCCACGGTGGTGAACTGGCAGCAGCAGAACAACTACCAGCTGGACTTCCTGTTCAACGCCGACCCCGGCCTCGAGTACGCGCAGGCGCAGGGCGGCACCGACCCGCTGAGCGTCGCGCTCCTCGCGAACAAGAACAGCTTCATGTGGCTCAACCACACCTACGACCACGACTTCCTGGGCTGTGTCCAGGACTTCTCGGTCATCCCGTGGCGGTGCCAGACCGACGCCTCCGGCGCCATCCAGTACGTCGACCAGGCCACCATCAACGGCCAGATCGCCCAGAACATCCAGTTCGGCCTGGCCAACGGGCTGCCGTTCCGGCCCAACGAGCTGGTGGGCGGCGAGCACTCCGGCACGTTCAGGCTGCCGCAGCAGCCGAGCGACAACCCCAACTTCCTGGCGTCGCTGGCCGCCAACAACGTCCAGTGGCTGGGCGTCGACGCCTCCCGCGAGACGGGCCAGCGCCAGATCTCCTCCGCGCTGGGCGTGCCGCGCCACCCGGTCAACGTGTTCTACAACGTCTCGACGCAGCAGGACGAGGTGAGCGAGTACAACTGGCTCTACACCTCGAAGGCGAACGGCGGCAGCGGCAACTGCGAGGCCAACCCCGCCACCACCACCTGCATCTCGCCGCTGGACCTCAACACGGCGTGGTCGAGCTACGTCCTGCCGCTGCAGACCGAGATCACCCTCGGGTACGTGCTGTCCAACGACCCGCGGCCGTTCTTCATGCACCAGTCCAACCTGACGGACGACCAGCTGGCGCTGCAGACGATGAGCGGCATCCTGTCGGCCTACCGCACGTGGTTCACCACGGACACCCCGGTCGTCAACCAGACGCTCACCGACGCCGGGACCGTCCTCAAGAACCAGAACGCCTGGCAGCAGACCCAGAACGCGGGCTCGGTCACCGGGTACGTCCAGGGCGGCGTCGTCACCGTCAACGGCCCGGCCGGCACCACCGTGCCGGTCACCGTCCCGGCGGGCACCACCGTCACCGGCGGCGGCGCGTTCGGCGCGGCGTACGGCGGCGAGCAGTCCGCCTACACCGCCCTCGGCACGACGGCCACCGGCCTGACCCTGCCCACCGCCGTGTTCGGCACGGTCGCCGACTCCACCCCGACCGGCCTCGGCGCGGAGCTCGCCTCCTACGCCAAGGGCTCGCCGCACGACGTCCGCCGCACCGGCGACGCGATCGTGATCACCGACCCGACCGGCAAGCACGTCCTGCCGAAGCTCGCCGGCAAGCCGGAGGAGCAGCTGCACATCGGCGACCACCACCACAACCCGTACAACGTGCTGCCGCCGAACCTGAAGAAGAAGTAACGCCTCAAGCAGGCTCCCTGCGGCCCGCGTTCGCGCGGGCCGCAGTGGTCGCTCCCGCCATCCGCAACGCGGGCGAGGCCAGGCCCGCCGCTGCCGCCGCGCCTCCGAGGACGGCGCACAGCGCGAGCGCGCTCCTCGCGCCGGCCGCGTGGGCGAGGCCGCCCAGCACGTTGGTCGCCGGCACCAGCGCCGCGCTCTGCACGAGCGTCAGCGCGGACTGCACGCGCGACAGGTGCGACCCGGGCGCCGCGCCCAGGACCAGCGGGCCGACGTGGCAGGCGAACAGGCTCGACCCGGCGCCGACCACCACCGCCGCGAGCACGGCCACCGCGGGAACGGGAGCTGCGGCGAGCGCGCCGGTCCCCACGCCGGCGACGGCCAGGCCCAGGCTCGCCCCCACGCCGGTGCGCCGCAGGGGACCACGGCGGGCGGCCACCAGCGCGACCGCGAGCACGCCCGCGCTCTGCCCCGCCCCCACCAGACCGGCGGCCCCGGGGCCCCAGCCGGCCGACCGGGCCAGCAGCGGCCCGAGCAGCGAGACCACCGGCAGCAGTCCGGCCGCGGCGGCCGCCGTCAGCAGCAGCGCCGGGCGCAGCACCGGATCCCTGGCCACCAGCCGGACGCCATCGGCGATGCCCGCGGCCAGGCCCTCCCGCCGCGACGGCCGTTCCTCCTCCGCCATCGGACGCACCCGCACCATGACGGCGAGTACGGCCGCGAACGTGCCCGCGTCCACCAGGGCCGCCCCGCCCAGGCCCGCCGCCGCCACCACCCCCCCCCCCCTCGCGCGGGCCCCCGCCGCTCCGCTCGCTCTCGCGGGGCGGGCGACCGTGCCCGTGGCCGTCCACCTCGACCACGCGACGTCCGCCGCACTCGTCGCCGAGGCCGTCGACCTGGGCTTCTCCTCGGTCATG
>NZ_JBHWGD010000180.1:0-6480 GCF_042733235.1 Kitasatospora sp. NPDC059722 | reverse complement strand
CGGGGGGGAGGCCGCCTCGGGTGGGGGACGGAGGCGGCCTCCTGGGGGATTGGCTGGAGGACGGTCAGGCGGGCAGGCCGACGGCCCGCTCGCGCCCGCGCCGCTGCTGGATCACCACGGCGACGACGAGCAGGAGGCCCTGGGCGACGTTCTGCCAGAAGGAGTTGATGCCCTGGACGGTGAGCCCGTTCTGCAGCGCGCCGAGCAGCGCGACGGCGAGGAGCGTCCCGGCGATGCCGCCCTTGCCGCCCTTGAGCGCGCAGCCGCCGAGCGCGGCCGCGGTGATGGCCTGGAGCTCCAGGCCCTCGCTGCCGGAGGTGGGCTGCCCCGAGCCGGTGCGGGCGGTCAGCAGGACGCCGGCGACGGCCGCGACCATGCCGGTGAGCGCGTACACCGACAGCAGGTACTTGTTGAGGTCGATGCCGGCCAGCCGGGCGGCGGTGGGGTTGCCGCCGAGGGCGTAGATGTTGCGGCCGATGTCGGTGTAGGTGAGCAGAACGTGCACGGCGGCGGCGACCAGGATGAGGATCCACACCATGGTCGGCAGCCCGGCGATCTTGCCCCGGCTGAGGAAGACGAACAGCGGGTCGCCGAGGACGTAGCCCTGGGCGCGGCCGTCCGAGATCAGCTGGGCGACGCCCTTGTACGCGGCGAGCCCGGCCAGGGTGGCGATGGTCGGGTTGACCCGGCCGTAGATGATCACGACGCCGTTGAGCAGCCCGACGCCGGCGCCCGCCAGCACGGCCGCGCCGATGCCGAGCGCGGCGCTGGAGCCGGTGGACGTGAACACCATCGCGCTGACCACGGAGGCGAGGCCGGCCTGGGAGCCGACCGAGATGTCCAGGCCGCCGCAGATGATCACCACGGTCTGGACCACGGCGAGCAGCCCGGCGATGGTCACCGCCTCGGCGATGACCTGGATGTTCTGCCAGCCCAGGTAGTTGAGGTTGAGAAAGCCGAACAGCGCGAGCACGGCCGCCAGGGCCAGCAGCAGGATGAGGTTCTGGCCACCGACGGCGCCCAGCACGGCCCGCGCGCCGGTCGGCCGGGCGGGCCCGGTGGGGGCCTGCGGCCGCTGGTCGGCGGTGGTGGAGGGGGTGGTCATCGGGCGGCTCCGGTCGTGGGGTCGGTGGTGTCGGCGGGCGCGAGGTCCTCCGACATGGCCAGGGCGAGGATCGCCTCCTCGGAGGCCTCGGCGCGGCCGAGTTCGCCGGTGATCCGGCCGTTCTGCATGACCAGGATCCGGTCGGCCAGGCCGAGGACCTCGGGCAGTTCGGAGGAGATCACCAGGACGGCGACGCCGTCGCGGGCCAGGTCGGCGATGATCTGGTAGATCTCCGCCTTGGCGCCGATGTCGACGCCGCGGGTCGGCTCGTCCAGGATCAGCAGCTCGGGGCGGCGGGCCAGCCAGCGGGCGAGCACGACCTTCTGCTGGTTGCCGCCGGAGAGCGTGCGGACCTCGCTCTCGATCGAGGGCGCGCGGACCCGCAGCCGGTCCGCGTACTCCTGCGCGAGCTGCCGCTCGGCGCCGCGCCGCACGAACCGGCGCCGCCGCAGCCGGTCGAGGCTGACCAGCGAGGTGTTGTCGCGGATCGTCCGGTGCAGGAAGAGCGCCTGGGCCTTGCGCTCCTCGGGGGCGAGCCCGAGGCCCGCGCGGATCGCGTCCTTGGGGGAGCGAAGGCGCAGCACGGTGCCGCCGAGGAGGACCTCGCCGGAGCGGATCGGCACGTCCCCGGCGAGGGCGAGGGCGAGTTCGGAGCGCCCGGCGCCGATGAGCCCGGCGAGGGCGACGACCTCCCCGGCCCGGACCCGGAGGCTGACGTCGTGGACGTCGTCGGTGCTGACGCCGCGCACGTCGAGCACGACGCGGTCGGTGGCGACGTCCTGGCGGACGAACAGGCCGGCCAGGTCGCGGCCGACCATGAGCCGGACGAGCTCGCGCTCGTCGGTCCCGTCGGCGGGCAGGACGCCGGTCAGGGTGCCGTCGCGCAGGACGGCGATCCGGTCGGCGAGCCGGAAGATCTCCTTCATGCGGTGCGACACGTAGATCACCGCGATGCCGCGGTCGCGCAGCCGGCCGATCAGGGCGAACAGGGCCTCCACCTCGTGCTCGGAGAGCGAGGAGGTGGGCTCGTCGAAGGCGATCGCCCGGGGCGGCACGGCACCGGTGAGCGCGCGCATGATCTCGACCAACTGGCGCTGGGCGGCGGTGAGTTCGGAGCCGAGGAGGTCCGGGTCGAGGACCTGTTCGAAGCCGAGGTCGGCCAGGTCCGCGGTGATCCGCCGGCGCAGCTCGGCCCGGTCGAGCCGGCGCCCGGCCCGGCGCGGGAGGCTGCCCGCGTAGACGTTCTCGGCGACCGACACGTGCGGGATGATCTCCGGCTCCTGCGGGATGATCCGGATGCCTGCGCGGCGCGCGTCGGTGGGGGAGGAGAGGTCGAGCGGGGCGCCGTCGAGCAGGACCTGCCCCTCGGTGGGGCGGTGGTCGCCGCTCAGGATGCGCAGCAGGGTCGACTTGCCGGCGCCGTTCTCGCCCATCAGGGCGGTGACCTTGCCGGGCGGGAAGTCGACGCTGACGCCGTGCAGCGCCCGGACGCTGCCGAAGGTCTTGCCGATGTTCTCGGCGACCAGGCCCTGGGCGGGCCGGGGGGAGGGCCCGGAGCCGGGTGGGGACTCGGGTGAGGTCATGCGTGCCTCGCTGGAGGTGCTGGGGGTCGCTTGGGGTACCGGAAGGGGTGGTGCTCAGCTGCAGGTCATGCCGGTGCTCTGCCAGGTCGAGGCGTCGACCATGGTGGTGGGGGCGAAGGCCTCGGCGGGGAAGTCCTTGCCGTTCTTGAGCTTGTCGACCATGGTCTGGACGGCCAGCGCGCCGACGTCCTTGCCGTTGATGAACAGGGCGGCCTTCATGCCGGAGGGCTTGCCGCTGGTCCAGTCCTTGCAGGCGAGGTAGGCGCCGAGGCCGACGCCGTCGATGTCGTCGGGGCTGACACCGGCGTTCTGCAGGGCGGTGACGGAGCCCTGGACGTTCTCGTCGTTGCAGCCCCAGACCACCCAGTGCTTGACGCCGGGGTTGGCGGTGAGGGTGGCGGCGGTCTTGTCCTGGGCGCCGGTGGGGGTGTTGTCGGTGGCGACGTCGATGTTCTTGACGTCGGCCCCGCCGGCGGCGGCGAAGGCGGCCTTGGCGCCCTTGATCCGGTCGCCGCAGACGGTGACGTCCTGCTTCCAGGCGGAGATGATGCGGGTGTCGGCGGGGTTCCAGCCGGCCTTCTTGAACTCGGCGGCGGCCCGCTTGCCGACCTCGCCGCCCATCTGCTCGCCGGAGAAGCCGACCCGGGCGACGAGGTCGCCCTTGCCGCAGGAGGCGGGCGCGGGGCCGGTGGCGCAGATCTGGTCGTCGGAGGTGAGCAGGGCGACGCCGGCGTCCTTGGTGGTCTGCACGACCTGCGGGCCGACGGCCGGGTCGGGCACGACGACGATCAGCCCGTTGCTCTTGCCGGCGATGGCCGACTGGACCTCGCTGACCGTCTTGTTCGCGTCGTTGCCGAGGTTCACGACCTTGAGGTCGACGCCGAGCTCGGCGGCCTTGGCCTTGGCGCCGGCCGCCTCGCCGACGAAGTACTCCTGGTCGCCCTGCTTCTGCAGGTAGGTCAGCGAGACCTTGCCGTCGACCTTGGCGACGGAGCCGGAGGACGACTCCTGGCCGGTCGAGCACCCGACGGCGCCCACGAGGGTCACACAGCCCAGGACGGCGGCGGACAGGACACGGCTGCGGCGAATGAACATGCGGTGGCTCCCGGTCAGGAGAGAAGGGTGGGGGATGTGGGCACGGCGTTTGAGTCGCGGCTTGAATCAAACACAATCGATCAGAAGCAAACTTGATCAAACGTGCTCGGACAGGAAACTCCCCGCCCGGACTTTCGTCAAGGGTCTTCGATGCGCTCGCGTCAATTCGAGACGTTCCCGTTATCGCCGCGGTCTACCCGGTCCCCACCCACCCGGCGGGCGGGTGGGGACCGGGTCGGAGCGGACGGTGGATCAGGAGAGGGTCGTCCAGGCCTGTCCGGCCGCGGCCGGGTCGGGCTGGACGGTGACGACGGCGGAGGCGGCCGCCGGGCCGGCGGCGGCGAGCGCGAGGCCGGTGGCCACGTTGGTGACGGTCAGTGCGCCGGTCGCGGTGTTCTGGAGCACCCGCCACTTCTGGCGGGCGTTGTTCGGGTCGTAGCCGTTGGTGACGTACGCGGCCGCGCCGGACGAGCCGGGGGCGGTGAGGGTGCCGTGCACCTGGGTGCCGGTGTAGCAGTTGTCGGTGATGCGCACCGTGCCGTCCGGATTGGCGGCGAAGTTCCACTGCTCCGAGGTGTGCGTGCTCCACCACGTGTTGACGTCGACGGCCGCGCCGTCCGGGGCGCTGCAGGTGCCCTGGACCTCCAGCGCCTGGCCGCCGGTGCCGCCCGCGCCGATCGCGTGGTAGGCGCCGTCGCCGATCACCGCCGCGGGCGTGAACGCGGCCTGCGGGGTGAGGCGGAACATCGCGACGCCGTGCGGGGCGACCCAGGTGCCGCCGACCGTGCCGCCGGTGGCGACGGTGCCGGTGGCGCCGGTCCACAGCTCCTTGGACGTGTAGCCGCCGGTGAGGCCGAGCGAGCCGAGCGTGCTGCCGATCGTCTGCCAGTTGTTCGGGTCCTGGTTGACCAGCAGGACGGCGGTGTCGCCGCCCGCCAGCTGCCGCTTGAGGACCACCGGGGCGGTGCCGTTCGCGGGCGGGGCGCCGACCAGCGTCGCCGGCCTGGCGAGCGCGTCCTGGTCGATCCGGATGACGTCGGCGTTCTTCATGAGCGCCAGGCCGGAGGCGGGGATGCCGGTGGACCAGCTCGTACTGCCGTCGGTGTGCTGGGCGTCGGCGTAGGTGCGCAGGTCGGCGCCGGAGATGAGGGGCGAGGCCATCATCGACAGGACCGACAGCTCGGTGCGCGACTCGTCGTCGGTGAACGGCTTGTGGCACGCGCAGGTGTCGGTGACGCCCCACGAGCCGTAGACGTCCTGCCAGCCGGTGAACATCATGTCCATGTCGTTCCAGCTGCCCGGGCGGACGTTGCCCGGGTACTGCAGCGCGGTGCCCAGCTGCTGCCCGTAGAGCACGCCGCTCAGGTCGCTGCCGCGGTCGCCGCCGATCCGGCACAGGTTGGCGACCTGCCCGCACCACACGCCGGTCGGCGCGTACCCCGGGGACTGGTACGCCGGGGTGCCGGCCGCCCGGATCACCGGGTCGGTGCGGGCCGGGTCGTTGGCGCCCAGCAGGTACGGCACGCCGGTGTGCACCGGCTGGGCGGAGACGCTGAGCGCCACCCTCGGCCTGCCCTGCGCGGCGGAGGCGGCGTCGAGGGCGCGCTGGAAGGTCTGCACCCGGGCGTACATGGACTGGGTGAGTTCCTTGCCCTCGCCCTGGGTGTAGTAGTTGTGGCCGTCCGGGCCGACGATCTGGGGGCCGTACGGGCAGTCGTCGTACTTGACGTAGTCGACGCCCCAGGAGACGAAGTCGCTCGCGTCGGTGGCCTCGTGGCCGAGGCTGCCGGGGTGCATCTGGCAGGTCAGGTAGGTGTCCGTGCCGTACAGGCCGAACTTCATGCCCTTGCTGTGGGCGTACCAGGCGAGGTACTGGATGCCGTTGACGGTCTGCCCGTTGACGACCTGGGAGGGGAAGGTGTCCGGGCGCGGGGCGAGGTGGCCGGAGGTCGGGTCGTTGCCGGTGCCGTCGGTGCCGGCGACCGGGTTCCCGGCGGCGTCGTAGAGCTGCATCGAGCCGTAGGACGTCCGCACGATGTCGGTGCTCTGGCCGTCGCGGTGCCAGAGCGACCAGCCGTCGTCGATGGTGACGGTGTTGTAGCCGGCCGCCACCAGGCCGTTGCCGGACATGAAGTCGATGGTCTGCTTGACCTGCTGCTCGGTCACGTTGGTGCCGAGCGAGTTCCAGGAGTTCCAGCCCATCGGCGGGGTGAGGGCGGTGCCGTTGTCGAGGGCGGCGGCGGGGGTCGCCGTGGTCAGCGCGAGGGCGCCGAGGCCCGGGGTCGCGAGGGCGAGCGACAGCAGCGCGCCGGCGAGTCGTCGGGATCTGCGCATGCGTGGGCGCATGGGTGCTCCAAGGGTGGGGGTGGGTGGGGGTCGCCAGAGCGAGCGCCTGTTGGAATTTGTTGATTCGTGTCGGAAGGCGACCGATGGGGCTCAGATCCCAACAGGGGCAGGCGCAGGCTAGTGGCTCCACCCGGCCCGGCTCAAGAGGCAGGTTCCGCACGATAACGAGCCGGTATCGGCCCGAAGTTCGTCGGACGCGAGGCCTTGACGGGCGGGTGAACGTGGCGTGTCCTGTCACCGCCGCGTTCGATCGCGGTCGTTTGTGTGTGTTTTGTCGTTACAATCACCCACCCCCCCCCCCTGGAGCCTCCATGCGCCCGCCCCTGTGCCCCGCCGGCGGGCCCGCCCGCG
>NZ_JBHWGD010000179.1:0-6635 GCF_042733235.1 Kitasatospora sp. NPDC059722 | reverse complement strand
CACGCTGGCGCTGATCGAGCCCGCCGCCGAGCACGTCTTCGCGGAGCACGTGGCCGGCAAGGAGACCGCCGCCCGGTCGGACGACCCGGTGGCGGACCTCCGCGCCGGCTGGGACACCCAGGTCGGCTTCGGACTCGCCAACCCGTACGTCTTCGGCCTGCTGATCGACCCGGCCCGCGCCCGCGAGACCCCGGCCCAGGTACGGGGCGTGCGGATCCTCGCCGAACGCGTGCACCGGGTGGCCGCCGCCGGGCGGCTGCGGGTCAGCGAGGAACGCGCCGTCAACCTCATCCGCGTGGCCGGCGTCGGCACCGTCCACACGCTGCTGACCCTGCCCCCGGAGCAACGCGACCCGCACCTGGCCGACGCCGCCTTCGAGGCGGTCGCCCGCGCGATCCTCGCCGACGAACCCGCCGTCCCCGCCCGCGACCCGGCGGCCGTCGTTGCCGCCTTCCGCACCCTCCTGCCCGAACTGCCCAACCTCAGCGGCGCCGAGGCCGCACTCCTCGACGAGTGGCTGCGGCGCTGACGCCTTCTCCGATGATCGGACCCCGCCTCCGCCCGCTGCTCCGCCGTCAGCGATGATCGTCCGCATGACCGATGAGGCGTGGCACGAACGACTCGGCTGGGCCCACGGCCTGATCGCCGAGGACCCGGCCGTGCGGGTGGCCGCACTCGTCCGCCTCGCCGCGGCCCGGCAGGCGGTCGGGTCCGCGATCACGGAGTTCAACGGGGCGCTGTCGCAAGCGAACCGCTCGGGTGCGCCGGAGCCGTACCGGGAGCCGGCCGTTCGGGAAGCACTCACGCGGTGGCGGGAGGCCCGAAGCCGTTCGCTGCCCGAGGCCCTGTGGCAGGGCGTCACGCCCGACGCGTACGCGACGTGGCCGGGGCTGCCGTACGCCCTGCTCTTCCTGGAGTGGGAGCTGCGCCACCCCCGGGCGTGGACGTGCCACGCGAAGGCCTGGGGCACGAAGGAGTCCGTCATCCGGGAGCTGGCCCGTGCCGAGCTGGACGGCCCGGGCCGTGCGAAACTCGCCGACTTCGTCGAACTCGCCGTCCGGCGCCGGTACCGCTGCAAGGACCGCGAGTACGTCCGGATCGCCCGCGCCGTCGATTCCCCCGACCTGCGCGAGCACCTCGCCCATGCCTCCGGGTCCGCCGACCCGTGGGCCCGGACCCATGCGGGCTACGTCCTTCACCTGCTTGAGCACCCCGAGCTCGCCAACTCCCGTCGAACCTGGACCGATTGGCTCGCCCGCGGGCGCTGAGTAGGAAGTCGGCCTGGTCGACTTTCTGCTTGCGCCTTGCGCGTTCCGGGTTTCGTGGACGGTTGTGGCCGGGGGTGGGGCGTGCGTCGGGCTGTGCCTGGGACGTGGTGGGGGTTGATGGGCGGGTGCGTAGGAAGTCGGCCTGGTCGACTTTCTGCTTGTGCCTTGCGCGTTCTGGGTTTCGTGGGTGGTTGGTGGGGTGTGCGTTGGGCTGTGCCTGGGAGCTGGTGTGGGTAGGTGGGTGAGTGAGTAGGAAGTCGGCCTGGTCGACTTTCTACTCCCGCCCTACGCGCCCTGGGCCTCCTCGGCGGTCGTGGCCACCAATGGCCGGCGGGGCACGCCTGCGGCCCCGCCCGGGAGGCGGGTCAGGCGGCGGACCAGCGGGTTGACGGGGAGCGTCGCCGTGAGGGCGGTCAGCAGGAGGACGGTGAAGAGCCGGTCGCCGATGATGCCGAGGTCGCGGCCGAGCGTCAGGATGAGGACCTCGCTGAGCCCCTTGGTGTTCACGAGGACGGCCAGCGTCGTCGCCTCGCCGCGCGGAACGCCGGTGAGCCGGGCGCCGAGCCGCGCGCCGGCGTACTTGCCGCCCCACGAGACGGCGAGGAAGACGGCGACGGCGAGCAGGCCGCGCGGGCCGAGGCCGGTGAGGTCGACGGACAGGCCGGTGAGCGCGAAGAAGACCGGTACGAGGAGCGCGCCCGCGTGCCGCATCGGGAGCTCGATCGTGTGCCGCAGTTCCTCGGCGGTGTCGCGCGGCATGGCGAGACCGAATGCGAAGGCGCCGATGACGGCGTGGACGCCGAGGCGGGACGTGACCCAGGCGGAGAGCAGGAGCCCGCTGCCGACGATCAGCAGCGCGAGGAACGGGTGGCCGCCGGCGCCGACGGGCAGGCGGAGCAGCCGTCGCAGCAGCGGGCGGACGACGAACGCCATCGCGACGGCGTAGCAGGCGACTTGGCCGAGCGTCAGGAGCGCGTGACCGGACCCGGATGGCCCGGCGGACCCGGGGTCACGGGCCGCGGCGGCCAGGAAGACGACGGCGCACCACGCCGTGATCTCGGTGAGCGCCCCGCACGCGGTGGCCATGGCGCCCGTGCCGGAGGCCTGGAGCCGGTTCTCGCCCACGATGCGGGCCATGACCGACAGGGCGCTCGCGGAGAGGGCGATGCCGAGGAACGCGGCGAACAGCCACGGTGAGGCGGTGGCGCCGAGCAGCCACGGGAAGCGGGCGGCGACAACGGCCGCCAGGACGAGGGCCAGCGCGAACGGGATCAGGACGGACGCGGCGGTGACGGCGAGCACCGCCCTGACCCGGCCGCTCAGCAGCCGCAGGTCGAGCTCCCAGCCGGCGGCGAACATGAAGAGGACGATGCCGAGTTGGGCGACGACCGCCAGGTGCGGGCGCACGTCCGGCGGGAAGAGCGCGTCGGTCAGGTGGCCGGGGAGGAGCCCGAGCACACTGGGCCCGAGGATGACGCCGACCGCGATCTCGCCGACGACGACGGGTTGGCGCAGCCGGGTGCGCAGCGGGGTGAGGAGGAGGCCGATCAGCAGGACGGCCGCGATGTCGGCCAGTACCGTCGCGGATGGGGTGGAACCTTCCAAGGTCGAGCGCCTTCCTGGGACGGGACCAGGCGTCAAGAGCCGCGAGGGGAGCGCGGCTTCTGCATTATGCGGAAGAGTCGGTTCGTCGACGTCGCAACTCGTACGTGTCGGGGGCGCTCCGGGGCCCGCGCGTGCCCGCTGGCCGGGGCCGCGCGCCTGGGCAGCGGCTCTCCGGAGTCGAGCCCGGGGGAGTCGAGCGCGGGTGAGCCGGGCTCGGGTGAGCCGAGCGCGCGGTGAGCCGGGCTCGGCCTCACCGCGCCGGCGAGGCCTCGCGGGCGGCCTGCTTGACGGCGGCGATCAGCTGGTGGCGGCGGGTGCGCAGGTCCGCGGGGCGGACGGCGAGGGAGACGCTCCCGATCACGGCGCCGTCCGTGCCGAGGACGGGCGCGGCCAGGCAGGCCAGGCCGGTGCGGGCCTCCTCGACGTCGAGGGCGACGCCGGTGCGGCGGATCCGCCGGAGCTCCTCGTCGAGGCGCTCGGCGGAGGCGATGGTGTTGGGGGTGAACCGGCGCAGGCCGGGCTGTTCGACGTAGCGCCGGCGTGCGGCGGCCCCGGCGGCGGCCAGCGCGATCTTGCCGTGCGCGTAGGCGTGCGAGCGGGGGTCGACGCCGACGGCGAGGTCGGCCTGCTCGTCGCCGTCGGCCGCGAAGGTGCGCACGTCCGCGATGACCAGGCCGTCGCCCTGGTAGGCCACGTAGTTGGCGGACGCGCGGGTGGCGTGACGCATCCGGGCGAGGACGCCGTCGATCCCGTCGACGCCGTCGGTCAGGCCCATCTGCCGCTGGAACGCGCGGTGGAGCGCGGAGACCCGGTAGCCGAGGGTGTAGCCGCCGTCGGTGCGCACGAGGTAGCCGCGGTCGGTGAGCGGGGCGAGGAGCGTGTAGGCCGTCGAGAGGGCGCAGCCGAGGCTGCGGGCGAGGGCCTTGGCGGAGACGGGCGTGGGCGCCCCGGCGACGAGTTCCAGCACCTCCAGGGTGCGGTCCGCGGCGCGCGGCCCGGTCTGACCGGCCATGGGGTGCTGCTCCTCCTGCTCGTCCTCCGTGGTCACTCCAGTGTGCCGGTGATCCGATCGGCGCGATCACCGGCCCCTGGTCCAACCCCCCTGGCCTTCCGGCCCCTGGTCCAAGCCCCCCGGCCTCCCGGCCCCCTGGTTCGGGCGTCCCGGCCGGAGGCCTCAGGCCTCGCTGGGCGCGAGTTCGCCCATGAGGTCCCAGCCCTCGCGGTCGGGGAGGTCGACGCTGATGATCTTGGGCCGGGCGGCGATCGCGTGGGACAGCTTCCCCATGGCCTCCCGGAAGTGCGCGGACTCGACGTGGGCCCGGCCCGCCTCGCCGTCGCGGAAGCCCTCGACGAGGACGTACTCGTCGGGGTCCGCCACGCTGCGGGACCACTCGTAGAACAGGTTGCCCGGCTCGGCGCGGGTGGCCTCGGTGAAGTCGTGGACGATGTCGAGCCACTGCTCGCTGTACTCGGGGCGGACGGGGAACTTCACGGTGATGAAGATCATGGGAGGCCTCTCGGATCCGGGCGGTCGGTGGGTGAGTGCCTCCACACCGTGACCGACCGCCCGGCGCCGCGTGAAACGCGTGCCGCCGCAATTCCGGCCCTGCCGGAAAACGCGCGAGGTCGGCACGCGGGTCCGCTAGGAACCCGCCCGCGGGCCGCCCAGCCGCTCGAAGGACGTCCGCCACGACCCCTCCACCGGCTGCCAGCCGTACGCGGTCCGCGCGAGCCCGCCGTCCGCGCCGCGTGCCCAGCGGGGCCGGTCGGTGCTCGGCTCGGGTGCGGCCACGCCGAGCGCGCGGGCGAGGGCGGGGACCCACGTGTGCGCGGGGGCCGGCTCGTCGTCCACGACGTTGACCGCGCCGCTCGGCCAGTACAGCGCTGCGACCGCCGCCCGCGCCGCGTCCGTGACGTGCAGGAACGACGTGACGGCGCCGTCCGCGGCGAGCTCGCCCCGCCGTAGCCGCTGCTCGATCAGGCCGCCCGGCTCGTACCAGGTGCCGGGCCCGTGCAGCATGCCGTACCGCAGGACGACGGGCTCCGGCAGCTCGGCCGCCGCGAGCTCCAGTGCGAGCACGCCGTCGACGGTCGTGGCGCGTGGTTCGGGCGCGCCGGTGTCCAGGGCCTCCGTCTCGTCGGCCGGTTCCTCGCCCGGGCCGTACGCCCAGCAGATCGACTGGGCGACGATCCGCGGCACCCCGGCCCGGCGGGCGGCGTCCACCAGGCTGCGGGTGCCCTTGCGGCGGATCCGGGCGTTCTCGGCCAGGCTGCCGTCCGCGAGGGCCGTGAGCTGGTGGACGATCGCGTCCGGCGCCGCCGCGGCGACGGCCTCCGCCGTGGCCCCGCGGTCGAGGACGTCCAGCCGGACCGCGTCGGCCCCCTGCTCGCGCAGCCACGCGATGCCGCCCTCGGACCGGGAGGCGGCCGTGACGCGGTGCCCCGCCCGGTGCAGGAGCGGCACGAGCTGCCGTCCGACGGCACCGGTCGCACCGGCGAGGAAGACGTGCATGGGGTCCACCCTTTCCCTCCCGTTCGGCGCCGGGGGCCGTTCCGTGCAGGCCCTCGATCACCGCTCGCTCATACGATCACGCTAAGAGGTGAATGGACCGGATCCCCAGGCCAATCCGGCGGCAGGGAAGTGGGCCAATCGGCGGGCCGACGGGGCGTCACACTCGATGCCGTGCTCAGCGCGCCAGTGGCTCAGCGTGCCAGCAGCTGCCGCAACTGGTCGACGATGAACTGCGGTTCCTCCTCCAGCACCCAGTGGTTGGCGTTCGGCACGACGGCGGTGGTCACGTGCGAGGCCACGTGCCCGAGATCGTCCCCGACCGACTCGCGCATGCTGTTCTGACCGCCGACACCCAGCACCGGCATCGTCAGCGGGTTGTCGTCCAGCAGCGCCTGCACGTCGCGCTCGCCCTGGTCCTGCTGGCGGAAGAACTCGAAGCCCGCGTGCGTGCTGCCCGGACGGCCGTAGGCGGCGACGTACTCGCGCTGGTTGCCCGCGCTCGGCGCGCGGCCGTCGCGGTTGTAGACGGAGCCGTAGAAGACCTTCTCCCGGCCCGCGACCAGCTGCTCGGCGACGCCGTTCGCCTGGCCGTTGACGAAGGAGTCCCACCAGAGCAGGTTCGGCTTCGAGGCGACGAGCTGCAGGTACCAGGTGGTCGGCGGCGCCTCCAGGATCGCGAGGTGGTCCACCCGGTCCCGGTACCGGGCCGCGTAGGCGAGCGCCACCCCGCCGCCCACGTCGTGGCCGGCCACCGCGATCCTCGCGTCGCCGAAGCCCAGCTGCTCGACGACGGCACGCACGTCGGCGGCCAGGGTGAGGGCGGTGTACGTGCCGTACTCGTCGCCGCGGGCGGGCTGCGAGCGGCCGAGTCCGCGCAGGTCGACGGCGATCACGGTGTGGTCCTGGGTGAGCGCGGGCGCGACCCGGTCCCAGGCCCGGAGGGTTTCCGGCCACCCGTGCAGCAGTACGAGCGCGGGGCCGTGCCCGGCGATCGCGTAGTGGATCCGCAGGCCGTCGCTGACGGCGTTGCCGTCCTTGAAGCCCGGCAGGCCGCCGGGCGGGGTGGCGGCGGCCTCGGCGGCGCCACCGGCGGCGGTGTACATCGTGGTCGCGGCGAGCGCGGCGGCGGCTGTGGCGACCGGCCAGCGGCGCTGAAGCGTCGGCAAAAGGCGTGTGTACGGCCTGTATTAACCCCCAGAGTGCGGGCACGTGATCGTCGTAGCGTGGGGGGCCACAGAGAGACACACATC
>NZ_JBHWGD010000178.1:0-6775 GCF_042733235.1 Kitasatospora sp. NPDC059722 | reverse complement strand
CGTGGGGGGGGGGCCCCCCCCCCCCCCCCCCCCCTGGCGCCCGCGCGCGCGGGCGCAGCCTTCGTGGCCAGGCCCCCAGACCCCCCCCCCCGGCCATTCCGCGATCCGGCGGCACCAACCCCGCCACTCGGCGCCCCCTGACCCGAGCACACTCATAGGAAGTCGACCCGCCCGACTTCCCACCCACCGGCACTTCGTGATCCGGCGACAGCCGGCGGGCTTGGGCAGAGCAGGACACGAACGTCAAAGCGTGGTTGCGGCTGCCGCTTCCCGCAGAGCGAAAGCCGCGCGTTGGGCGATCGGGTCGCCATGCTCGAAGAGCACCGTTTCGACCTCCCGCTCAGCAAGCCGACGCAGTGACCGGATCGCTCGGACGCGGTCGGGGTCGAAGGCGCCCGGCATGGTCCGGCCGACGGCCGAGCCGGTGTGGGCCCCGTGCCAGTGCGTCAGCACGATTTGCCGCGGTCGCCGTGCACCAGTACCTCCTCGATCCGCGCCGCGCAGCCCGCCGTACCGGGTACCTCGTGGCGGCCGTGCCACGCCCTTGACCTCAACCGCACTTGAGGTCCTAGCTTGGCGATCATGACGACCGCAAACACCCCGAAGAACGGCACCACCGCCCTCGGCCAACGGCCCATCGCCCTGGTCGCCTGGGGCGCCACCGAGGCGATCCTGCGACACTCGCAGGCGGCCCTCGCACGCATCGACGTGACCCAGCCCCAGTGGTGGGCGCTCAACAACATCGTCCGGGCCGAGCAGGGCCTCGCCAGGGCGGAGATCCGCGCCGTGGCCGTGCCCTACGGCATGGGCCCCGAGGTGATCGTCCACGCCATGGACGCCCTCGTGCACCGGGGCTGGCTCGGCATCGGCACGGACGACCGGCTGACCCTCACGGAACAGGGCCGTGAGGGCCTGACGACGGCGAAGGAACACATGGACCGGGTGCGGACGGAGTTCCTCGGCGACATCACGGAGGAGGAGTACGCGGCTGCGGTCGCCGTGCTCCAGCGCATCACCGACAACCTGGCCCAGGAGCCGGTGTAGCAGTACTGGGCCCAGCGCCGTGCGCAGGAAGTCGACCGGGCCGACTTCCTGCGCACTCACATGCGGGACCATACGGTCATGGAATTCCTCTGCTACCACCGCGACCGGACCGGTTCCCTGCCGCTGCGCCACGAACTGCTGGAAGACCACTGGTCCTACATGGACCGGTTCGCGGAGGAGATGATCGCCCGCGGCCCGACCCTCGACGACGACGGCGCGCCGACCGGCAGCATGCACATCGTCGACCTGCCCGGCCCCGCCGCCGCCCGTGCGTTCGCCTTCGAGGAGCCGGGCTACCAGGCCGGCGTCTACCGGGACGTGCTGCTGCGGCGGTGGCGCAACCTGCTCGGCCGCACCATGTGGGACTTCCCGGGCGGCCGGACCGGCGGCAACCGGTACCTGGTGCTCGGCCTCGGCACGGGCGAGGCGGCCGACCTCGCCGTCCCGGCCGACCGGGACGAACTGATCGCCTACGGGCCGCTGCTGTCCGACGACGGCGCCACCTGGCTCGGCACGGCGGCGCTGCTCCGCGCGCCGGACCGGGAGACGGCACGCGCCGTCCTGACCCCGGACCGGTACGCCCACATCGAGGTGCACGCCTGGCAGTTCGGCGGGCGGCGCTGATGACCCCGGATGCTCGCCGACTACGAGCTGCACGGGGAGCCGCTTCCACGGGTCGGTCTCCGGTGGTTCTGGAACGCTTTCGCGCGGCGACCCGCCTGCACGGCCCGTCCTGATCAGCCACCTGAATCTCCAGACCACCCGCGGCTACGTCGCCGTGTTCGACGAGGACGTCGTGCGCCACTACATGGCCTACCTCGCCGAGCGGCGCGAGGTCAGGCCCGCCGAGGAGTACCGCGAGGCCACGACCGCCGAGTGGGAGGAGTTCGAGGAGCACTTCGACAAGCGCAAGGTCGAGCTCGGCTCCTGCGCCCGTCCCTATGGCACCCCCTGCCAGCACGAACACGCCTGCATCCGCTGCCCGATGCTCAACGTCAACCCCAAGATGCTCGGCCGGCTGAACGAGCTCGAAACCGACCTCCTCACCCGCCGCGAACGCGCGGAGGCCGAAGGCTGGTTCGGGGAGATCGAAGGTCTGGACCTCACCCTTGCGCTCCTCCGCTCGAAGAGGGACGAAACGGAGCGATTCACTCGCAGGCCCGTCATCGACCTGGGCATTCCCGCGCCACGAACAACCCCATCCCCACCGAAGACAGTTTGAATGCCGACATAGCCACGTTCGCCGCAAAGCGCTTTGCCCACTGGCCAGTTCATGTTCGTGAAGACAATCGCATCATGGGGTAGATCTGGAAGACTGCTGCCCGGCGCGAGCTGGCGTCAGGGCAGGGAACCTGGAGGAGGGGGAGAGCCGCTGTGGAGCCGGTCCTCATCGTTCTGATCATCTTGATGGCGCTCGTCATCAGGACGTTGTTCAAGACGGTTTACATCGTTCGGGAGGCCAGCGCCGCCATCGTGGAGCGCTTTGGGCGCTACACCCGCACGCTAGACCCCGGTCTGAACTTCGTCATCCCGATCATCGACAAAGTTCGCTTCCGGGTCGACCTGCGTGAACAGGTCATGGCGGTTCCGCAGCAGCAGGTGGTCACGCAGGACAATCGACGCGTCGACATCGACATCTTTGTCTCCTACCAGGTGTCCGATGCAAGGGCCGCCACCTACGGCGTGACCAGCTACGTCCAGGCAATCGAGCAGCTCACGGTCGCCACGATGCGCCGCACCATCGACGGCATGGACCTCGAACGGGCCCTGAACTCCCGAGAGGAGATCACCATGGACCTGCTCGCTGCGCTTGATCGGGACACCGCCCGCTGGGGTATCCGGGTCCACCGAGTCGAGTGCAAGATGGGCGCACTGCCTACGCTCATCCAGGATCCGACACCGCAGCAGGCTCACGCTGACCGGTACAGGGGTCCCGTCGCCCCGACACATGGTGATGGGGTGGCGCCTGGTACGCCGCAATCGCCCGTGCGGTCGGGCACCGCCCCCGGGCACCGTCCGCTGCGGCAGGATGATCCTCGCCGTATCGGCCGCTACCGGCTGACGGCGGTACTGGGGCAAGGCGGAATGGGCACGGTCTACCTCGGCCAGTCGCCGGGGCAGCGCCTGGTCGCGGTAAAGGTCATCCGGCGGGAGCTCGCCGAGGATACGACCTTCCGGAAACGCTTCGCCCGCGAGATCGAAGCCGCAGGCCTCGTCGGTGGGTTCCACACCGCGTCAGTGGTCGACGCCGATCCCCACGGCGACCCGCCCTGGCTGGCCACCGAGTACATCCCCGGCCCATCACTGCACGAGGTCCTCAGCCAGCAAGGGGCCCTGCCCCCGAGGACCCTGCACACCCTCGCTGTCGGCGTCGCCGAAGCGCTTGAGCGCATCCACGCCCGCGGCATTGTCCACCGCGACCTCAAGCCAAGCAACGTCGTCATCTCCAGCTCAGGACCCCGCATCATCGACTTCGGCATCGCTCGCGCCCTCGACAGCATCGGACTCACCAGTACCAACTATGTCCTCGGCACGCAGGGGTTCCTCGCTCCGGAACAGCTCACAGGCGCGCCGATCACACATGCCACGGATCTCTACGCCTTCGGCATGGTGTTGTGCCATGCCGCAGGAGCCGCGCCGCTCCCGGACGGCGAATCCCTGGAATCTGCTCTCAGCTTGTTACCCTCTCGGTTTGTCGGTGTCATCACCCGGTGCCTCGACCACGATCCCAGCCGCCGTCCGACTGCGACCGAAGTACTCGAACTGCTATCCCGAAGCGACCAGTCGACAGGCGATTGGTTGCCGCTCCCAGTGCGCACGATGGTTGACCTGTACAACCCTCTTGCCATCGCAGCACCTTGAAGCCCGCGCGCGTTCGATGGTGATCAATCTGCGGATTCGCCCTCCCAGTGGGCTCTGATCCGGTAGACCGCCTTGCGCGGCGCGAGTGCACCTGACGGACACCGTGTTGCATCGGAACCCAGGTGATCACCGGTGAGAGAACATTCGCCGCCGGACCGGCCCGCCGCATCGCCCGATTGAGTGAAGTGCAGAGAAGCGCCCCACGTCGTAACCGTGGCGCTGCTGCTCGGCGTCAGGGCCTTCCGTCGGCTCCTCGTCGAGCGGGGCCGGGGGTGCGGAGCGGCGGCGGCCGCGCAGCCCGGTCGCGGCGGACAGGACGACAGGGGCCGCGGCCAGGGCGAAGCACACGGGCAAGGGCAGGCGCCCTACCAGCAGCCCGGCGCCGGCCGTCGCCGACGACGAGCCGGCGTTGAGGGCCGTGTTCACCCATGCGCCCGCCTTGGTGCGCGCGCCCGGGCGGGCGCACTCGTCGGCGATCAGATACGCCGTCGTGACGGCCGGGGCCACGAAGAGCCCGCCCAGTGCCGCGCCTACGATGAGCACGTAGGGGTGGGGCGACAGGCCGGTCGCCGCCAGGACGAGCCCCAGCGCGACCGCGAGCACCGACAGCCGGAGCCTGCTGGAGCTGCGCCACGGGACGGCGCCGTAGACGAGACCGCCGACGGCACTGCCCGCCGACAGCGCCGCCAGGACCCACGGCACCACCGCGGAAGCGTCCCGTTCGTCGGCGAAGGCGATCACCAGGAGGTCCAGGGCTCCCAGGGCCATCCCCACACCCGCCGCGACGGCGATCGCCTGGCCCAGGCCGGGACGGCCGGCCGACCGGGCGGGCGTTCCGCCGTCCTCGGTCTTCCCCGCAGCGGCCCAGCCGCCGGCCGCCGGGGAGGTGGCCAGCGCGAGCGCTCCCGTCAACGCGAGGGCGGCGCTCACCGCGAGACCCACCGACGGCACGGCCACCTTCACCAGCACGCCCACCAGCAGCGGTCCGGTGACGAACAGGAGCTCCTCGGCCACCCCGTCCAGGCTGTACGCGCGCTGCAGCAGCCCCCGATCAGGGACGAGGGTGCTCCACAACGACCGCATCACCGGACCGAGCGGCGGTGTGGCGGCGCCCGCGGCGCCGGCGAGGACGCCCAGCACGACCCCCGACGCGCCCGACCACGCGGTCGCCAGCGCCAGCGCGGTCAGCAACGCCGCGTAGACGGCGGCCATGACCGGCAGCACGCGGCGCGGACCGTACCGGTCCACCAGAGCGGCGCGGGCCGGAGAGAGAAAGACACTGGTCAGCCCGAACACCGCCATGACGCTGCCGGCTGCGGCGTAGGAGTCGGTGGCTCGTCGGACCGCCAGGACCAGTGCCAGGGAGACCATTCCGTACGAAAGGCGGCCCAGCAGTGCCGCACCGAACGTCCGGCGGGCATAGGGGGTTCGCAGCACGGCCGCGTACGACGGTGCCGTGAAGGACGAAGACATGAGCATGTTCCTCGGGAGAGTCGGCGCCGCTCAATGGGGCGCTCACCTGTACGTGGGCAGCGAAGGGCCGCGCCCGGCGGGACGCAGCAACGCCGACTACTACGCACAGAGGAGGAACATGCCTGCGAACGTATCAGATCTTGCAGCCGAAAGAGACCGGGGCGCCTCCCCCACCATGCGCGCACGGTGCGGGAGGGGCCCGGCCGTTGGCGTTCTCAGGCCTCGGTGCGGACGGCCGAGGAGTACAGCGGCCAGCCGTCCTGGTCCGGGCGGCACGTCACCTCGGCGAAGCGGCCGGACTCCCGCAGCAGCGCCGGCACCGTCGCGCCGTGCAGGTGCCCGTGCTCGACCACCAGCGCGCCGCCCGGCCGCAGCATCCCGGCCGCCGCCTCCACCACCTGCCGCACGACCCGCAGGCCGTCGGCGCCGCCGAACACGGCGTGGCGGGGCTGGTAGCGGCCGAATTCGTCCGGCACGTCGGCCGTGTCCGGCATGAACGGCGGGTTCGCGAGCACCAGGTCGGCCCCGGCCGCCAGGCCGGTGAGCGCGCCCGCCCGGTCCGCCGGGCCCTCGTGGACGGTCACCCCGGTGTCCCCGAGCGCGGCCCGACGGGCCGCGTTGCGGCGGGCGAAGTCCGCGGCGACCGGATCGAACTCGACCGCGTGCACCCGGGCGTCCGGCCGCGCGTGGGCGAGGGCCAGCCCGATCGCGCCCGAGCCGGCGCACAGGTCGACCACCGTCGGCGCCGCCGTCCCCGCGACGGCCTCCAGGCCGGCAGCGAGCACGAGCTCGCTGTGCACCCGCGGCACGAACACCCCCGGCCCGACGAGGAGTTCCAGCCCCCCGAACACGGCCCGCCCGGTCAGGTGGCCGAGCGGCACGCCGCCGGCTCTCCGGCCGACCAGGTCCCGCAACCGCCGCACCGATCTCCCGTCGAGCTCCCGCCGCGGATCCAGCCCGCCCGGCTCCACCCCGAGCACCCGCGCGGCCAGCTCCTCCGCCTCCCGCCGCGCGTCCGTCCCCACCACGCCCTTCTCAAGTATCAGCACGGCCTCGTCGAGCAGATCCCCGAGCATCGTCGTCCCCATCCGTAGCCTCCAGGCCCCACCGCACGGCACCCACCGCCGCACGCTACCGCCAACTGTGCGGCCGCGGTGGCTAGGTGAGCGTCCAAATCTCTTGTCCTGAACGGTGGTTGGACGCTCGGGAACCGACGGTCAGCCTGGGATCCCGACCGTTCGCCTGCCTCCGAAGCATCATCTGCGTGCCCTCGGGCTCGCTCTCATGTGCTCGATCAGAGCCTCACGGCTCGCGTAGTGGTCGGCTTGCGGTCGGCGAAGCGCGCGCGGACCGCGTCAACCCGCGACGGGGGGGGGGGCGCCGGGGGGGGGAGCGC